>JAWWAT010000076.1:0-10537 GCA_033721635.1 Marinobacter sp.
CGTCGACCCTTCGGTCCCGGAGCAGGAGTATGTCGAGGATTGCCAGGTGTGCTGCCAGCCTATCCTGTTGCGCGTGGTTTTTGATGACAATCTGACGCCTCATGTTGAGGCCCGGGCTGAAAATGAATAAAGCACCGCTGTGTGTCGTGCGGGCCTTCCTGGTCCTGGCCCTGGTTTTAGCCAGCGGCTGTGCCAGCTTGTCGCCCTATTCGATATCTGAGGCTGAGCTGGAGCGGCACCTCCAGGATGTGGTTCGCGAGTTCGACCGCAACCAGCTGAACAGTGGTTCGCCATTGAGCCTGAGTCTCGACGACGCCGACATTACCCTTGGGCCAGACGGTCGTGATGTGGCAGTGATCGATGTGCGGGGTCAGGTAGCGCTGAATGCGCTGATGGCCAAGCTGCCCGTGGATATTGCCTTGAAGGTCGAAGGGGCGCCGGTTTACGACAGCACTGAGAAAGCCATCTTTATAAGGCGGTTGCAGCTTCTTGAAAGCAGTATTGACTCTCCGTTCTTCAAAGGGGATCTGAAGCCTGTAACCGATACGGTCATGAGGCTGGTCGCCCAGATGCTGGAGACCATGCCGGTGTATCGCCTGGACGAAACCGACTTCGCCCAGCGAATGTTCGGCATGATGCCTGTGGATGTGCGAGTGGCGCCTGGCCGGCTCGAATTTGTCATGGCCGACCAGTAGCGCTGATTTACTGAGACAGCCTCTCGCAGATCGCAGAGCCTATCTCGTGGGTGCCTCGTCGGCTGCCTGAGTTTTCGGCAAGGTCTGCAGCCACTGCATCGAACAGCTCCTTGCCAGCTGCGGCAATGGAAGGGTCCTTTCGCCCCAGCCATTCGAGCATGCGGGCGGCGGTGAACAGCATGGCGGTGGGATCCGCCAGCCCCTGTCCGGCAATGTCCGGAGCGCTGCCGTGGGTGGGTTCGAACATGGAAGGCATGCCCGGATCCGTCGGGTTGAGGTTGCATGAAGGCGCAACCCCCATGCCCCCAGACAAAACTGCTGCGAGGTCCGTCAGAATATCGCCCTGTAGGTTGCTGGCCACCACAACATCGAAAGCCCAGGGGCTTTGCACAAACTTCATGCAGGCCGCATCCACCAGCTCGTGGTGCGTGGCCACATCCGGGTACTCTTTGCTGATTTCGTCAAAGGCCTCGGTGTACATATCACCCCAATAGCGCAAGGCATTGCGCTTGGTCACCAGGCACACCTGGCTTTCGCAGGTTCGACCGTCCAGTGTCCGGAATGTTCGTGTCCGGCCCTCTTTTATGCGGTCAGCGGCGCGATTTCGTGCCTGCTCAAACCCGTAACGAATAATCCGGTCAGTCGCTTTTCGCGTGAACACTTCCATCTGTGTTGCTACTTCGTCTGGCGTGCCCTTGCGCAAACGGCCGCCCTGGCTGACGTATTCACCCTCGGAGTTTTCCCGAATGACCAGCATATCGATGTCTTTGGCGCGCTCATCAGCCAGGTACTGGCGGGCACCGGGAAGAAGTCTGGCCGGGCGCTCACAGACCCACTGATCGAACCCTTTGCGCATATCCAGCAGAGGCGCGAGAGAAATGCTGTCTGGCAACAGGTAACGGTCCGGGTCGTCCACGGGTCCCGGATCGCCAAGAGCGCCCAACAGAATGGCATCGTACTTCCGTAACTGCTCGAGGGCATCCGCTGGCATGGACTCGCCATGCTCCTCATGCCAGGCATGTGATGGCCAGGGGAATCGCGTCCACTCAAGGTCCAGTTTGTGTTTGGCGCGCAGGATTTCCAGACAGCGCACAGCCTCGGCCACCACTTCGGGACCTATGCCGTCGCCCGGGGTTACAGCGATGCGGGTAGATTGGGCCATTCGGAAACTCCTTTTGTGGACAGACACGTATAAACGACAAACACCAGTTTAGTCATGTAAACAGGGGATGCCACCGTTTGACATGCTTTAACCAGAAAGTGGTTTTACCAGGAAGGGGATCGCAGCTATATTGGGTAAAAATATGTCTCCCAGACACAGCAAAACCGCCAGAAGTGAATTCAGGAGTTGAAGTGAACCAACCCGCTGTACTTTTTGATGAGTCTCATTGTGAGCAATGCGCCTGTGGAGCGGGATTGGATTTTTCCTTCAGCTTCGCGTTCCAACCCATAGTGGACGTTCTTAACAAATCTGTTTACGCCTACGAAGCGCTGGTCAGGGGTACCGAAGGCGAGGGCGCATTGAGCGTACTCTCCAAGGTAAATGAGCACAATCGCTATGCGTTTGACCAGGTATGCCGGGTGAAAGCGGTAAAGCTGGCCGCCAAGCTGGGCATGGACACGATGCTGAGCATCAATTTCATGCCGAATGCAGTCTACAGGGCGGAATACTGCATTCGTACGACCCTGGCAGCGGCCAAGACCTACGATTTCGATACCCGTAAAATCATCTTCGAGCTGACCGAGGATGAGGCGCTTTCATCGACCTCTGTCGATCACCTGGTGTCCATCATCGAGGCTTACCAGGAAATGGGATTCAGTACTGCCATTGATGACTTTGGCGCTGGCTTCTCGCGCTACAACATCATGATGGCGAGTCCGCCCAATCTGCTTAAACTGGATATGGCGCTGGTTCGTAATGTACATGAGCAACCGAACAAGCAGGCAGTGGTTGCCGGTATCATTGCCATGATGAAACAACTCGGTGGCGATATCATCGCAGAGGGCGTCGAAACCAAGGAGGAGTACTTCTGGTTGCGCTCCCAGGGTATCAATCTCTACCAGGGCTATCTGTTTGCAAAACCGGGCTTCGAATGCCTCCCAGAACCCGAGTTCCCGGCATAAACCGCCTTTGAACTGACAGGAACGATATCTTGCTATACCGAATGATTACCGTTGTGGGTGGGCTGGTTTTTGTCATTATCCTGTTCGCCCTCATCTGGTTTTTCTGCAAGAAATTTCTCGAGCACCATGGCGTGACCGACCAGGTCAAGGATCGCGCCATGGTTCTGGCTACCTGGACCTTTGCCGGAATCAGCGTCGGGCTGGTTTTCGCGGTAGTGGGCGCGTTTGTCCTGGGCCCCTGGGCCTTCTACCGAACCCTCCGGGGCCATGGTGTGGACATATCCGATGGCGCTGCCGTCTGGTGGGGGCTCGGCATTGTGTTGGCCTCACTTGGCCTCACGGCTATCGGGTTCTTCGGTTTCCTGATGCTTGTGGGGGCTTACTGATCGTCAACTGATGGCTTTCAGTTGTTCCCGGAACCAAAGCAGCGCTGGCTCTCTCTCGTAAGCCTTGTGCCAATAAAGGTGAACATCGATGGACGGCAGATCCGCTGGCGGGTCCATGATCCGAATGTTGGCCCGCTCGGCGATAATTCGGGCATAGGCCTCTGGCATGGTCAGCAGCAGATCGGTTTCCTCCACTACTCTGCAGGCGGCGTAGTAATGCTGGCATCGTAGTCGTATGCTGCGCTGAACCCCGAGCCTTGATAGCTCGAAGTCTTCAATTCCGGGTCCTTCGGTTCGTGACGACACCAGGACGTGTTTTGCGGACAGGTATCCTTCCATGTCCAGAGCCGCCTCTGTCAGTGGGTGACCCTCCCTGGCCAGCACCACCAGGCGGTCACGCCGCAGAAGTTCATGGGAGGTCTGGTTGCTGACCGGCAACAGTACATCCACCGCAAAATCCAGTTTGCCCGCCGCCAGTTGCGTCTCCATATCCCGCCGCGCGATCCGCTGGCTGACAATTTCCAGTTCCGGATAGGCATCCAGGCGTTTCATCAGGCGGGGCAGGAAAGTGGATTCGAGGATGTCGCGTAATCCGAGGGAATAGGTTTTGCGCTGAGTCGCCGGATCAAAGGCATGAAACTGGTTCACCGCGCCCTGGATCTGGGTGAGGCCCGGTCGCATGGACTCAAGGAAGCGCCGGGCCAGGGGGGTTGGCACCATCTGATTGCCCTGGCGGGTGAACAGTGGGTCATCAAAATGATCCCTCAGCCTGGACAGAGAATGACTGACGGCCGGTTGGGTCAGGTGCAGTGCCCTGGCCGCGCGGGTCAGGCTTCCTTCCCGATAGATAGTGTCGAAGACGTGCAGCAGGTTCAGGTCCAGTCTATTGAGGGCCATGGTCGGATCCGTTCTTCAAAAATTGGAATAAATTTGGTTGATAATAAACGATAAGAATAATTCAGTCGCGTAATAGTTGAGTCACCCCTAGACTGTCCTCAACGTTATGATTCCGTGCACGCCACCGTGCAACCGTTAGCGAGGAGACGGCGATGGATTTCAATATTTCCGAGAAAGGGCAGGATTATCTCAACCGCGTGAAGCAGTTCATGAAGGATGAGATCTTTCCTATCGAAGAGCAGTACCACAAGGAGCTTGCCTCCCTTGATAACCGCTGGGTTGTGCTTCCGATCATCCGTGAGCTGAAGGAAAAAGCCAAAGCCCAGGGCCTCTGGAACATGTTCTTCCCGGACGACAAATACGGCTGCGGCCTGCTGAACTCGGACTATGCCCTGATTGCCGAGGAAACCGGCCGCAGCTTCATTGCGCCCGAGATCTTCAATTGCAACGCGCCGGATACGGGCAACATGGAGGTGCTGATCCACTACGGTTCGGAAGAACAGAAAGCCGAGTGGCTACCTCGGCTGCTCAGTGGTGAGATCCGCTCCGCCTTCTGCATGACCGAGCCGGCGGTTGCCTCTTCCGATGCCACCAATATGGAAGCCACCGCCGTTGTTGAAGGTGACGAAGTGGTTCTCAATGGTCGCAAGTGGTGGAGCACCGGTATTGGACATCCTGATTGCAAGGTTGCCATCTTCATGGGCCTGACGGATCCGGATGCCCACAAACACCGCCGCCACTCCATGGTGCTGGTACCGTTGGACACACCGGGCGTCAAGATCGAGCGTATGCTGCCAGTATTCGGCGAATACGATGAGCCCTACGGTCATGGCGAAGTGCTGTTCGATAATGTCCGGTTGCCCAAGAGCGCATTCATTGCCGGCCCGGGCCGCGGTTTCGAGATTGCCCAGGGCCGTCTTGGACCGGGCCGTGTTCACCACTGCATGCGGGCCATTGGTGCAGCGGAGCGTACGCTGGAGATTCTGATCAAGCGGGCGACGACACGCGAAGCCTTCGGACGTCCGATCGCAAAGCTGGGTGGCAATCCGGATATTATCGCCAATGCCCGCATGGCTATTGAGCAGGCCCGCCTGCTGACGCTGAAATGTGCCTGGGCACTGGATACTAAGGGCATCATGGGGGCGCTTCAGGAAGTCTCCATGATCAAGGCGGTGATTCCGTCCATGCTGCAGACCATTGTGGATCAGGCCATCCAGATTCATGGCGGCGCCGGTGTCAGCGACGACGATTTCCCGCTGACGCAGCTGTTTGCCTATGCTCGCGTTCTGCGGCTGGCCGACGGCCCGGATGAGGTGCATCGGGCTATGGTGGCTCGTCTTGAATTGCGAAAGTACAAGAACTGATAGCTCGGTGGCAGAGCGGGCGGCGCAGGCCTTCTGAAACACGCTGTGAATACATCCATGTACGCTTGGCTCCGCCATCCATGGCTCCGCACAGTTTCAGAAGGCCAGCCCCGCCCACTCTCGTATACCTGAGAGTTAAGCTGACTAAAAATCCAATACAACGGGAATCACCATGACACAAAGAGTATTCATCACGGGCGGCGCGAGCGGACTTGGCCGCGCCATCGCACTGCGCTACGCCAAAGAAGGTGCCAAAGTCTGTATCGGCGACATTAACCCGGAGCAGGGCGTTGGTGTTGAGAAAGAAATCAATGCCGCCGGTGGCGAGGGTTACTATGTTGAGTGCGATGTTCGCCGGCTTACGGATTTTGAAAAAGTCCGGGACGATCTGGTGCAGAAATGGGGTGGCGTCGATGTTGTGGTGAACAACGCCGGTGTGGCCTCTGCTGGCTCCATCGAAGACACCACCATGGCGGACTGGGAGTGGATTCTCGATATTAACGTGCTGGGCGTGGTTCGTGGCTGCAAGGCGTTCACACCGCAATTCAGGCAGCAGGGCTCCGGGGCGTTCGTGAATGTGGCCTCCATGGCGGGGCTGATGCTGGCGCCTCTGATGGATAGTTACAATGTGACCAAGGCCGGTGTGATTGCCCTGTCCGAAACCCTGAGTCAGGAGCTTCGGAGTGCCGGTATTCATGTGAGCTGCGTGTGCCCGGCGTTTTTCCAGACAAATCTGACCAGCAGCATGCGTTCCGATATTCCCGGTATCCAGCAGAACGTGAACAAGCTGATGAAACGGTCCACGGTGACCGCTGAAGATGTGGCAGAGGATATCTTCCGGTCGGTGAACAGCAAGAGTTTCTGGGTGTTGCCTCACGCCAAGGAGCGCCGTATGTGGATGCTCAAGCGTCACGCACCCAAGGCTTTCGACTGGCTGATGCATCAGGAAAGCAAGCGGTGGATGAGCAAGATGGGTGGCAGCAAGGCCTGAGAGCGCTGTCTTGAACTGTCTTTAACTGAAGATTCAAAAGGAGAGTCCTGAATGACCCAGATCGACCAGGCCGTGGACATCCGGGAAGGCGAGGAACTGGACACGGGCGCAGTAGACCGGTTCATGAAAGAGGCGATCCCGGATCTGCAAGGTGAGCCGGAGATTCGCCAGTATCCTGGCGGCGCCTCAAACCTGACCTATCAGGTGGATTACGGCGACCGTTCCTACGTGTTGCGCCGGCCACCATTCGGCAAGATCGCCAAGTCAGCCCATGACATGCTGCGCGAGGCCAAGGTGATGCGGGCGCTCAAGCCGGTCTACCCCTACGTGCCGAACATTATCGCCATCTGTGATGATCACGATGTTCTGGGTTGCGATTTCTACGTGATGGAGCGGTTGAAGGGCATTATCCTGCGCCAGGACTTTCCCAAGGATTTTGAGCTCAGTGAAGGCGATACCCGCAAGCTTTGCCTGAATGTGATCGACAAGCTGGTCGATCTCCACCGTGTGGATGCCAAGGCAGCAGGCCTGGACAAGCTGGGCAAGGGCGAGGGCTACGTTCAGCGCCAGATTGGTGGTTGGAGTGACCGTTTCCGCAAGGCCCGCACCGACGATGTGGGTGACTTCGAGCAGGTGATGAGCTGGCTCAACGACAAGATGCCCGAGGATATTGCGCAGGTCGTCATCCACAACGATTTCCGCTTCGACAACGTGGTACTGAACCCGGAAAACCCGTTTGAGGTCATCGGCGTACTGGACTGGGAGATGGCCACCATCGGTGACCCGTTGATGGATCTGGGTAACAGCCTGGCTTACTGGATTGAGGCAGATGATGAAGGTCCCTTCCAGATGCTACGCCGGCAGCCGACCCACCGTCCGGGCATGCTTACCCGCAAAGAGGTGGTCGACTATTACATGGAGCAGTCCGGCTTCAAGGTCGACAACTTCGACTTCTATGAGATCTATGGCCTGTTCAGGCTGGCAGTCATCATCCAACAGATCTATTACCGGTTCTACCATGGCCAGACCAAAGACAAGCGTTTCGCCGCCTTTGGCCATGCCGCTAATTATCTCGATAAGCGCTGCCAGCGGCTGATCGCGGAGAGTTCCCTGTAATGGCGACGATTTATCTGGTTCGTCACGGCCAGGCCAGTTTCGGCAAGGAGAACTATGATCAACTCTCCTCCACTGGCTGGGAGCAGGGTCGGGTGCTTGGCCGCTGGCTGGCCGGCAAGGTTGAGCCGGCGGCTATTTTCGGGGGCGATCTGGAGCGCCACCGTGAGACCGTTGAAGCCATCGCTACCGGGTACGGATCCAAGCTGCCCGATATGCAGGTGGTTCCCGGCTTTAATGAGTTTGATCACACAACCGTGGTGGCCCGGTATCGCCCCGAGTGGAGTGACCGTGCGGTGATGTCGCGGGACCTCAAGGCGTTTCCCAAACCGGCCAAAGCGTTCCAGGAGGCCTTTGTGCACGCGGTGCATCGCTGGGCCTCGGGCGAGTTTGACCACGAGTACGAGGAAAGCTGGCCGGACTTCAAGGCCCGCGTTCTGGCGGCCTTCGAGGAAATGATTGACTACGCCGATGGCGGCGACGTGCTGGTGGCGACCTCCGGCGGACCTATTTCCGTGATCGCCCAGCATCTGCTCGGTCTTGATGACGCCCGGGCACTCGGTCTGAACGAGGTGATCGCCAACACCAGCGTGTCGCGGGTCCTGTATTCCGGTCCACGGCGCAGTTTGGCCGTTTTTAATAACTACAGCCACCTGGAAGCGGATGATCCCGCCCTGGTGACATTCCGATAGTGAATCGAGGTGAACGAATGAGCAGCAAGAACCTGTTTGATCTGACTGGCAAGGTTGCCCTGATTACCGGTGCCAGCCGCGGCATCGGCGAGAGCATTGCCCGAACTTTGGCCGAGTATGGCGCTCATGTCATCGTAAGCAGCCGCAAGATTGATGGTTGTGAAGCCGTTGCAAGCAGCATCCGGGATGCCGGCGGTAGCGCCGAAGCCTACGCCTGCCACATCGGTGAAATGGAGCAGATTGAAAGCATCTGGGCCCATATCGAGCAAACCCACGGCAAGCTGGACATCCTGGTAAACAACGCTGCGGCGAACCCCTACTTCGGCCCGGTTGAAGAGACGGATCTGGGCGCATTCAACAAAACTGTGGATGTGAATATCCGGGGCTATTTCTACATGTGTGCCGAGGGCGCAAAAATGATGAAGAAGAGCGGCGGCGGCTCGATCGTGAATGTGGCGTCGGTAAACGGTGTAAATCCGGGCCACTTCCAGGGCATCTACTCGGTGACCAAGGCGGCCGTGATTTCCATGACCAAGTCCTTCGCCATGGAACTGGGCCAGCAGAAAATTCGCGTGAATGCGCTACTGCCAGGGCTGACCGATACCAAGTTTGCCAGCGCACTGACCACTAACGAAGCCATCAAGAAGCAGGCAATGGCCCATATTCCCATGAAGCGGGTGGCCGATCCGAGTGAGATGGCGGGTACCGTGCTGTACCTGGTGTCTGATGCTTCCAGTTATACCACTGGTGCTTGCATCAACGCTGATGGTGGTTACCTGACGGTGTGAGGGTAATCCGCGCACGGGCTTCAGGCACCGGGGTCAGATGAACAGCTTCATCTGACCCCGCTTTCCGCCCGCCTCTGTTGTCAGGCCGGAGAACAGGTTAGCGCACCAAAATCGTTACGGAGCTCCACCGCCCGATTCTGAAGTTGGGCCAGGGTTTCTCTGTCACCCGCCAATATCAGGTCGTGCATCAGCGAGCTCATGGCAGCTCGACTCTCAGCCATCATGGCTTTGTAAGCCTCGCCCCGTACTTCCTCTGAATTCATAATCAGATATTCCAGTTCCGCTTCGAACGCCGGCTCGTTTCTTCGTTCAAGTGCCTCAAGCAAGGCCAGTTGCCAGTTCCTGCGACCCTGGAGCCAGATTTCAGTCTGGGCGCCCCGATTCGCAGACCATTGCCGCACGATGTCGCGCTGCTCGTTATTCAGTTCCCCCAGCCAACGCTCAACCCGCTCTGCTGTCCTTTCGGCCCGGGCTTCGGCAGTCGCTTCCGGAGAATCGGCCAGAAACTCCTCTTCCATTTCCCGCTGGCTCTGAGCCATGTTTTCCGCCAATTCCTTTACCTGTTCGTCGCTCAGACTGGAAAGCAGATTTGCCGCGATCGGTGTTGCCCGGTCAAGAAGACTTGGGAAGAAACCGAAAAGCTGCTGTTGATGGTAATTCACGGTTTCCCGGTCGGGCGGGTTGCCGGACACATCTGATTCGAGTTCATCCAGCCAGGCCTGATAACGGGGCAGCTCTGCACTGCAATGCCATTGCCGCAATTGTTCAATATCGCGGTTGAGTTGCTGCTTCTGGTCGGCAGTGAGCGAAATGTAGTCCTCAACCCACCATACGATGCCCCAATCAGCGTATCGATACGCGAGCTTGGTTGAACTGCAGCCAGCCAGAGTAAACGCCAGGACCAGAATCAGAGTAAAGGGTTTGTGAAAACTGGTTGTGCTCTGGTGCCCGGTATCCATGGCTCACCTGTCTTGGTAAAAAGGCTTATCGAAAAAAAGTTGCAAGCTCACTATCATTTACGCTTTGCGTGCTTCCAGTGTACGACATATCACGCCTTTCAGATGCTGCTCCGAGGATCTCTGGAGCATCGTTCAGGAGAAGTCATGAGCAAAATGAAACTTTCGCGTCTACGCCAATTGATTTTCGGCTTTTACATGTCCGGAATCATGTCTTTGCTGATGTCCGGGGTAATCACCTTTATCAACACGGGCATCGACAGCGAATTCCATTACCGCTGGGGGCCAGCGTTCCTGGTTGCCTGGGCCGTTGCCTTCCCTCTGGTCACCTTTATCGCCCCCCTCGCCGGTAAGATGACGACGTTCACCATGCGTCGGTTCGAATAAAGCGTACGCCTGTAAGCTTAAATGTAAAAAACTGCAAATCCGTTCTTTCTATCTCCCCGTAAATGATTTCACGCATGAGTCAGGGACTGAATTTGTGCAGGTTCGAACCACTCAAATCCTGGTAAACAACCTCAAAAGTGGGGA
>JAWWAT010000077.1:0-10490 GCA_033721635.1 Marinobacter sp.
CCGGAAACTGTGAAGCTCGTTGCAGAGCGCGCGCGTTGCTTCCATCAGCTCAATCGGGTATTCCATCGCTTTCGTCAATGCCGCCTCAACCTCGCCGACGTCATCCACATCAATAAGGTCAGGCCCCGGCATTTTTGTCCTGTAGGTAACAACTGGCCGATCCAGAAACATAAACTCGAACATGATCGAAGACGTGTCACACAGCATCACGTCTGCTTCCGGGAGTATCGGCAGAAGATCCTCGTCGCTCTCCACAAAGCGCAGGTTTTCGCTGGCCAGATTTCGATACTGCTCAACGATCTCAGGGTCCATCTTGGGGTGTAGCGTTACGATGAACCGCCAGCGACCGCTTCCGGCGAGCTCTCCGATTTTCTCTACCAGAGCTGGCGCAGAAGTGACCGATCGACTGAACGTTGATGCATAAAACACGACCGGCGGCTCACCATCTGCCCGAACTCTCTGGCCTCGCAGCGGTTGGGATAATAACGGATCCAGCTTTGGCCAACCGGTGTGGGCGACCGAGAAGTGGCGATGCTTGTCGGCCAGTTCCCTGAACTTGGCGGTGTCCCGCTCCGCATGTGTGCAGTAAAGATCAAACCAACCTCGGATACGGTAATGGTCGCTCTCGTCCTCGCTACTGTGGCCCCGTTTGTTGCGGGCCATACCATGGAAAACTTCGACTTTGATGCCCGGAAAAAAATAGGGAACCCAATCCCCAGGGACAAAAGTCGCGTCCGCGTTGTACTCCATAACTTCTTTTACAGATACAAGACGACGCTCGTCTGGCTGAAGCGGGGCGGTTGAGCACCCTGCAACAAACCAGGCAGCCTCGCCACCCCGGCGTCGAATCTCGTCTTGAAGAGGGCGCAAGATTGAATATGAATAGGGCTGATTGACAAAAAACAGATACCGGCGCATTCAACCCCTGCCCGTCAGTGCTTTGTATAACTCACCCGTCTCCCTGACGGTCTGTGAGGTGTGAAAATCCCGGGCTATCCTTTGCCGCGCCGCTTGCCCAAGCGAGGCAGCCAGTTCCCGGTCGCGGTACAGCCGCTCGATGGCCTTTGAAAGCTCAGTGGTATTTTCCGGCGAGACCACCAACCCACTAACTCCATCCTCCACGAGCTCTGGCATGCCACCAACATTGGTCACCACCGGCGTCACACCATAGACCATAGCCTCAATAACCGCTCGGGGCAGGCCCTCCCTTTCCTTAGAAGGAAGCACAAACACATCGCTAGCTGCGGCAATGGCCGGCGCATCGGTACGGTACCCTGTGAAGTGAATGCGCTCGGGGTGAGAAGCGGCGGCAGCCTGCGACTGAATCTCATCGTTTTCAATGACATCTCCGACCAGCAGCACATGCGCCTTCACGTCCTCTGGCAGCTTATCCATAGCCTCTATTAGGTCGTCGAAGCCTTTTCGAGGGCTATTGCGTCCGGTGCAACAGACCACAAAAGCGTCCGCAGGAACTCCAAACTGAGTCAGATCAGCTTTAGGCGATTGATACCAGCCCAAGTCATGCCCCTTGTAGATTCTTTGAAGCTTTCTTTCAGGGATATGCATCCACAGGAACCGAAGGCTCGCCAGGTAATCCTTGATGGCGTCGGCCACGCAGACAATCTTGCTGACGCGTGGGTGCAAGAACGTAATCCAGGACTCCGGATTGAGAAAGCTGATGTTGCCGATCACACCACGATAGGCGACGATCTTGACATCTGTGCCCCGGGAAGCCCGCAATCCACAGGCCAGCGCTCGGGGGTTATAGGCGTGGATGACGTCGTACTTTTTCTTCGCCAGTTGTTGGCGGATGGCCTCAGTGCCGTCCTTGTCAAAGCGGCTCTTCAAGGCGATGGGACAGGCGACCATGCCCTCGTCGACGAGACGCTGATAATTCCGGCCATTGGGGTTACACATGACGTCGACGTCGAATCCGGCTTTTCTGAGTCCGATAAAGAGTTCAGTCTCCGGACGATCACAGGCGTCTGTAAGACAAAGTATCGACGGAAGCGATCCGCCCTGTTGTGGATGGGTCAAGTGGCCATTCCCCTGTTATATCCGTTCATAAAATTACTCCAGACCTTCGCCCGGGCGTCCTCTCCGGCCACCTTCACCAGCGACCGTGAGAAGCGATCAAGATTGGCCTCTTTCCAACGCGCCGGGGCACTGCCTGTAATCAATCTGCTCTTGTCGAAATCAATCAGAAAATATTCTTTGCCTCGAACCAGCACATTGAAGCAGTTGAGGTCTGCATGCATGACGCCTGCGTCGTGAAATCGACGAATGGTTTTTCCGATGGAAGCCCAGGCCTCATCGTCCAGCTCGGAAACAAGATCAGCCAGCGGCGACGTGTTCTCCAAACGCTCAATTATAATGGCCGCGCGATACTGAATCGGTGACATTTTCCGGTACCATGCTGCAACCGGCCGGGGCACAGGAAGTCCCTGGCCAAGCAGGGTGTTCAGCAAGCGGAATTCTGCAAAGGATCGCACATTTGCCTCGCGAGTGAAGGCATAGGCGTATCGCACAAATTTCGCCATCAACCCACCACGGCGATATTCTCGAAGCACCAATCGGTCGTCTCCGGCCTGCAAAAACCAGGCACCGCCCCTACCGCCGCTGCTTACAGGTCTAGCCTGGTCGCCCCAGAAATTGGCGTTGAACCAGTCTTCGGTAACCCTACCCTGGTAATCCGGGTGAATCAGCATTGCCGAAGCCGTTTCCCGAATACAGATTTCAGACTCCGACATGCTGGGTACCCGGCCACAAAAAGTGAAAGAAGACTCGCTCACTCGCACACGCCGGGACGGACGCGCGCGAGTACGTTAGAATGGCCGCCAGTTTACCAATGATTGCCGACAAAGCTCTACAGCCCCGGGCCACAACCTGAACTGGATCAAAACCTGATGAACTCCATCTGCATTCTTCGCCTGTCCGCTATCGGCGACGTGACCCACGTGATTCCTGTTGTTCTGAGCCTCCAGGAGCAGCTTCCCGGCGTGAAGATAACCTGGGTCATCGGCAAGATCGAAGCAAAGCTGGTTGGCGATTTGCCCGGCGTTGAATTTATTGTTTTCGACAAAAAGGCCGGCCGCAAAGGCTACGCCGAGCTTCGCAGACAGATGCAGGGCCGCAAATTCGACGCCCTGCTTCATATGCAGGTGGCCTTTCGCGCCAACCTCGCCGCTGCGTGCATATCCGCCAGAGTACGGGTTGGCTATGACAAGGCACGCAGCAAGGATCTTCACAGCCTGTTCATCAATCGCCGAATCAAACCGGCACCCCAACAGCATGTTCGCGACTGCCTCGCCAGTTTCCTGGAGCCTTTGGGACTGAAGGCAGCCCCACCGCGGTGGCAAATCCCTTTGAGCGACTCAGACCATGAGTTTGCCAGCGCGCAACTGGCAACTGATCGCAGAAACCTGGTAATCAGTCCGTGCGCCAGCCATACCCTGCGTAACTGGCCTGCCGAGCGCTACGCACAGCTGGCCGATCATGCGGTACAGAAGCACGGCATGAAGGTGATCCTGGTGGGCAGCCCCGCCCCCTTCGAGGCCGAATATTGCGCCGCCATCGAAGCGGCTATGAAAGAGAAAGCCCACAATATCTGCGGCAAGGACACTCTGAAACAACTGACAGCGTTGATGAGCCATACTGATCTGGTGGTGGCGCCCGATACCGGGCCAGCCCATATCGCCAGTGCGGTGGGTACCGATGTGCTTGGCTTGTTTGCCGCGAGCAACCCAAACCGGTCCGGACCCTACAATTCACTCAAGTGGTGTGTAAATCGCTATCCCCAGGCTTTGGAGAAGTTTACTGGCAAAACCGTGGAGCAGGCCCGCTGGGGGGCGAAAGCCGAGTTTGAAGGGGCGATGGAGCTGATCACGGTGGCGGATGCAACGGAGATGCTGGATCAGTGGATTGCAGCTCACCGGGAGCCAGAGACAAAAACGGCGCCAAAGTCTGGCTGACTCGGGCGCCGTTGAGAGTGTTGTCGGATTACGCTTTGCTAATCCGACCTACCGGCACTGAAAAAAGCCAGATGACGGCGCTTATCTGGCCCGGATTTTCACTTGCGGGCAGTGTAGTCCTGGTAGGACTTTTCTTCGACGAAACGGGATCCCAGGGCCAGGTTGACCTCTTTCTTGATCGCTGCGCGCTTATCGTTGGTTACATACACAGCACGGGCCAGCTCGATAAATCTCGGACCAAAGTCCTGGGCGGCTTCCTGATCACGAATATCGTCTTCGATCACCCATAGCTCTTCATTCACCGCTTTCAGCTGTTTGCGAAGGTCGGCGATTTCTGCGGCCTTGTCTCTTACTGCCTCGTCCCAGGTAGCGCTGAGCTCATCGAGTTCAAGCCGAACATTCCTGAGCTTTGCCTCATCCTTGATCCGCTCAGATTTGATTTCGAGAATGGTGATTTTGTCCAGCACCTCGCCGAAGGATACCGGTACCTTGATAACGTCTGCCATTTGCTCGTCCCGCCAGTAAACAGGGTGTGTTAAACAACAAAGCCGCCGGGCTGAAACAGTCAACGGCGGCTTGAGTGTGCTCTGCAATCAGCCTTTAACGTGGGTCAGCCAACCACTGTGTTCCGCCAGCTTGCCCTTGACCGCATCAAAGTACATCGCCTGAAGCTTTTCGGTGACCGGACCGCGCTTGCCGGCACCAATCACGCGCCCATCAAGCTCACGGATCGGAAGTACTTCCGCCGCCGTGCCGGTGAAGAAGGCCTCCTCGGCAACATAGACCTCATCGCGGGTAATCCTGCGCTCTTTCACCGGAATGTTCAGATCGCGGGCAAAATCCAGGATGGTGGCACGGGTGATCCCTTCCAGGCAGGAGGTGAGCTCCGGTGTGTGCAGCACACCATCACGAATGATGAAGATGTTTTCCCCGGAACCTTCAGCAACGTAACCTTCGTTGTCCAGCAGCAGGGCTTCTTCGGCTCCTCCGGAGATGGCCTCGTTCAGGGCGAGCATCGAGTTGATGTAGTTGCCATTTGCCTTCGCCTTACACATGGTGATGTTCACATGGTGGCGCGTGTAGGAAGAGGTGCGTACCTTGATCCCCATTTCTTTGGCTTCTGGGGACATGTAGGAGGGCCAGCTCCAGGCGGCGACCATTACGTGAACCTTGAGGTTATCGGCTCTGAGCCCCATGCCTTCGGAACCTAGAAACGCCATCGGGCGCAGGTAGGCTTCATCCAGATTATTTTCCCGTACCGCTGCACGCTGGGCCTCGTTGATCTCCTCCTTGCTGAACGGCATTTTCATGTTCAGGATGTGGGCCGAGCGGAAAAGGCGATCCGTGTGCTCCTTCAGGCGGAAAATAGCTGGGCCATTCGCGGTGTTGTAGGCCCGCACACCTTCAAAACAGCCCAGGCCGTAATGCAGGGTGTGAGTCAGGACGTGGGTCTTGGCATCCCGCCAGGGAACCATTTCACCATCCATCCAGATAACGCCATCGCGATCAGCCATCGACATTCTTCATTGCTCCTAAAAAGCGTTTTTCGGGGGAACCGGCATTCTAGCAGGAAAATCTGCCGGAATTGAATTTGCCTCAG
The DNA here is from genome assembly GCA_033721635.1 of Marinobacter sp. GTDB lineage: Bacteria > Pseudomonadota > Gammaproteobacteria > Pseudomonadales > Oleiphilaceae > Marinobacter. Next base: position 5,572 of record JAWWAT010000077.1, read on the forward strand.
GCCTCAATCATCACTTTTTTCCACATAGCGCGGATGTAGTCTCGCTCTTCCGAGAAGGCATCACCCTCCACTTGGCTATTGAGGTTCTGAAGAGCCCGCCGATGGATGGTGGAGCGAAGGGCGATGAAGGTTTCCCTGAGTTTTTCGGCATCTTCCACCGCCATCACACCGGCGCGCCCCAGCTCTTCCATTTGGCGAATATTGTCGGACCACTGGGTCAGTTCCGGATGCTCAGCGGACCACGCCAGCATCAGGAACTGGACGATAAACTCGATATCAACGATGCCCCCGGTGTCATGCTTGATATGAAACACCTCGCCCTGCCGGCTTTCCGGCGTCGCCAGGCTGGCGCGCATTTTCTCCCGCATTTCCACCACCTCGTTCCGGAGTTTTTCACGATCGCGGGACTGACAGAGTATATCGTGGCGAATGGTTTCAAAGGCTTCGAGGGTTTCCGCACATCCGGCAACTCCCCGGGCACGGGCCAGCGCCTGATGCTCCCAGGTCCAGGCATCTTCACGTTGATATTTCTCGAACGCCTGCAAAGTGCTGACCAGCAGGCCAGAATTGCCGGAAGGCCGAAGTCGCATATCGACCTCGTAAAGCTGTCCAGACGGTGTCTGGGTGTTGAGGATGTGGACAATTCTCTGTCCGAGCCGCGTGTAAAAAACCGCATTGTCGATGGGCTTTTCGCCGTCTGTAGCCAGTTCCGGATCGGCCTTGTGAACAAACACCAGATCGAGATCGGAAGTGTACCCAAGCTCTATACCGCCCAGCTTGCCATAGCCGATGATGGCAAAATCGGTCTCACAGGCAGAGCCATCTTCCCGGCGCGGATAGCCGTGGCGACTGACCAGGTTTGCGAAGGCCACGTCCACTACATGATCCAGAACCACCTCGGCGATCCAGGTCAGGTAGTCACTGACTTTCATCAACGGCAGCGTGCCTTTTAGCTCGGACGCGGCTACACGCAGAATGTGTGCTTTCTTGAAATGGCGCAGGGACTCCATCTGGTCTTCCAGATCCTCAAACGGAATCCGCAGCATCTGCTGGCGCAGATCGTCCTGCAACTCAGCCTTGGCCGGTGGATGATAGAGGCTTTCGGCGTTCAGCAGTTCGTCAAGCAACAACGGTGTTTCCGCCAGTTGCCTCGCAATCCAGGGACTTTCACTGCACAAACGGACCAGCTGGGTACAGGCGCCCGGGTTTTCCAGCAGCAATACCATATAAGCCGTGCGCCGCAAGATGGCCTCGACCAGCTGCAACACCCTCGACAGAGTTTCGGAGGGGTTGTCGACCTGGGTGAGCGCCTCAAGAAGCATGGGCATGAACTGATTGAGCCGCCGTCGTCCCTGGGTCTGGAGGTTCTGTACGGTCCGGTTGTCACGTAGCTCCGCCAAATGCGCCAACGTATTATCGGGGTCTTCATAGCCACGGGATTTCAGCCAGTCTGCGGCTGCGCCCTCTTCCATTTCCGCGAGCCAGAGTTCGAACCAGCCTTCTTCAAGCGTCTCCTCGTCGGCGTCCTCTTCATCCTCGGTGGCGATGATATTGGCAAAATGAGTGGCCACGCGTTCCCTGTGCTCAGTCAGGCTTTGCTCACAGTCCTGCCAGGTTTCGAACCCCATGATCGTAGCAACCCGAGCCTGGGACAATTCATCCTCCGGCAGCAGCTGGGTCTGTTTATCCTCCATACCCTGAAGCGCATGCTCCAGGTTTCTCAGGAACACATAGGCTTCTCGCAGCTCACGAACCACTGGTGAGGGCAACAGCTCTAATTCCTCAAGCTCCTTCAAAATGACCAGCAGCTCCCGCTGCTGGAGTTCCCGGTCACGACCACCTCGAATAAGCTGAAAAGCCTGAACCACAAACTCAATCTCGCGGATACCGCCACTGCCAAGCTTGATATTGTTTTCCAGCCCCTTGCGGCGCACTTCCCGGCCGATCATGGCTTTCATGCTGCGCAGGGATTCAAAGGCGCTGAAATCGATGTACTTCCGATAGACAAAGGGGCGCAGGCTTTCCATGAGCACCTTCCCCGCCCTCTGATCGCCCGCTACCACACGAGCCTTGACCATGGCATATCGCTCCCAGTCCCGGCCCTGATCCTGGTAGTAGGTTTCCAGCGCAGCAAAACTCAGAGCCAGGGCCCCGCTCTGGCCGTAAGGCCGGAGGCGCATATCCACACGGAAGACGAACCCGTCCGCCGTTATCTGGTCGAGGGCCTGGATCAGCCGTTGCCCCAGACGGACAAAAAACTGCTGATTGTCGAGGGAACGTCGCCCACCCACGGTTTCACCCTTTCCGGGGAAGGCAAAAATCAGGTCAATGTCTGAGGAGACGTTCAGTTCCCGGCCACCAAGCTTACCCATGCCCAGGACAACCATCTTCTGGTCGGACTCTTCGCCGGTGACCGGATCCGCGCCGCGAGGCGTGCCATATTGCTCGCAGGCGTCCTGATACAGCCAGTCAAGGGCACCGTCAATGCAGATATCAGCAAACGCGCTGGTCGCCGCCATGGTTTCGGCCAAATCAGCCCAGCGCATAAGATCCCGCCAGATAATCCGAAACTGGGACTCCATGCGAAATTGCCTGAGGGCCGAATGCAGTGCCGGCTCGCCATCGACCTCTGCCAGATAATCCTGCCATCGGCTCTCGAGATACTCCGGGGTCGTGGGCTCAGTGAGTAAACGGGACGCCAGCAGGCGCTGAACCTGCTCGGGATGGCGCTCCAGAGTCTGGCGCACGAACAGGCTTCGGGATACCGCGGTAGCGACCACAGCGTCATCCATGCCCTCTGAAGAGGTCAGCCAGGCCGGAACACCCTCCGGAAACACCGAACTCCAACTCCCGGCGACATCCTCAGCCAGCAGTTTCGGAAGGCTGTGCCATGGCTCGGACATAATGCAAACCCCTGTCTCTCTGTTATATTTCCGGTACTGTATAACGAACTTTCCCGCAACTGAACAGGCCCCCGACACGGATGCAAAGAAACCGACGCCCACTGAATCCGGAGCATCAGGAAACCCACCTGCCCATGGGCGGGCTCATTCGAAGCCGAATGAAGCGCCTGTTCGCAATCCTGGGGATACTGCTGGCAGTACAGGTTCTGATCATCTGGGCGGTTGAGGACCTTTCATTATTTGAAGCCGCCTGGTTGACCATGACCACGCTGGTGACCGTCGGTTACGGTGATTATGCTCCCCAGACGGTGATCGGGCGGTTCAGCACCATTGTGCTGATGTTTATCGCCTCAATTACTCTGCTGACACTGATCGTCAGCGACTATATCGAGTACCGGTTCTACCGCCGGGAACGCATCTTGTCAGGAAGGTGGATCTATAAAATGAATGACCACATCATCATTATCAACACACCCCAGCATGGCGGCGACCAGTACTTCATGAGGTTTGCGTCCCAGATTAGGGAAATTCCGGGCTACGAAACCATTCCAATCATGATTTTGACCCGGAAGTTTCCAATGGGGCTACCCACCGAGCTCTCGGACGTCGGGGTGGTGCATCACCACGGAGCAGGCTTTGATCCGGAGGCGCTCAAGGCCGTCCATGCAGGCAGTGCGCGGCATATCATTGTGCTGGCCGCGGACGAAGCGGACCCATTTTCCGACAGCCTGACATTCGATATTGCCCACCGCCTGACAGAAATCAATCTGGGTCATCGCACCATTGTCGAGTGTGTAAACGACCAGAACCGTAGTCGATTCAAATCCCTCGGAGTACGCACTGTGCTCCGCCCAGTGAGAACATACCCTGAGATTATGGTTCGTTCTGTGGTTGCACCCGGTTCCGAAAAAGTGCTGGAAGATATGTTCAACTACGAGCATGACCACCCCCATCGTTATGACTTGAAACTGGACGATCTGAATTGGGCCGACATCGTAAGCGCTCTGGTGCGCCACGGCATCGGCACCGCTCTCGCCTATATTGATGAAGATGACGAGGTTATCTGTCACCCGCCAACCAACGAAGAAATCGAAGGCAAGGGACTGATAGTACTCGTTAAATCTTCTGAAACACCGGAGGTCTCTGTCGTGCAGGAAGCACTGGAGCGGTACCGGGCATTCCTGAAGCAGTGGCGAAACCATTCCGCCGCGCAGGAATCCGTCGAGGCAGAACCGCCAAAAAGCGGCTCAACCGGTTAAACAAATGTTTTGGTGATCCGTCAGTCATTACCCGAAGTGGCAAGCTGTAACTGTAGAACGCCCAATTCCCTGGAGCCTTCGGCGAGATCTCGAACAGAAACACCTCTGACCAGCTCAGATATCACGTGCTCCCACAGATCGGCGCAACCGGCCGTATCAGCGCCCCTGGCGACCCGCGACAGATCGTAGTCCTGAGCAGGAAACGGCTGATCCAGCAACCAGCAGACACTCAATGCCTGAAGGAATTCGATAACGGAAAGCGCCTCGCTTTTTCGCACGGGCTCCGGGTGATACAGGCCCGCCAGAAAGTAGCCCTGTTCGGCCTTGCTCACCAGATTCAGGAAAACCGGCACTTCCCTGGCCAGCTCGAGCGCCTTAGCCACCAGCTTGCTGCCATCACCACTCTTGAGCTCAAATTCCACCTCGTGGAGCGGCCACCTGGCATCATTGCCGGCCACACTGCCCGAATCCACGGCTATCTCGATTGAAGTCTGCCCTTCCTCCAGCCAGAGCACCTCGCGCTGGAAGTTTGTTTCAAACACCACCTGGAGCCGGCTGAGATCCAGCTCAGCATTCAGCGGTGTGCCTTCCAGTAGCGACAAATCCAGTCCAGGACCGGATACAGGCCACTCCCACTCCTCGCGCCGGTGGGCGCCATCAACGAATTCGCCGCGGGTTTTCAGAGTCTGGATATAGTCATCGCCCGCTTTGCGAATCCTCAGCGCGGCTCTGGCTCGATTCAGATCGGCATGGGGCG
>JAWWAT010000078.1:0-10456 GCA_033721635.1 Marinobacter sp.
GATCGAAGGCCTGGTTGTGGAGACTGTGGTTGGTGTTTATGACTGGGAGCGAGAAGTCACCCAGAGCCTGGTGGTTGATCTGGAAATGGCCTGGGATAACACGGTACCGGGCGGCTCGGACGATGTCGCTGATGCGCTGGATTATGCGGCCGTCAGTGCCCGGGTTGAGTCCTGTCTGCAGGCGCTCAGTCCCAAACTGCTGGAGTATGGGGCGGAGGTCCTGGCCAGTACCTTGCGGGAAGAATTCGGCATCAAGTGGTTACGGCTGGCGATACGCAAGCCGGGTGCCGTCCCCGCAGCACAGGCGGTGGGCGTTCGGATCGAGCGGGGAGAGAAAACTGAGACAGGAGACCGGTAATGAAGGCGGCCGTCCGGGTTTACATCAGTATCGGCAGCAACGTGGACAGGGAACGGTACGTCACAGCCGCGCTTGATGCCCTGTCTGCATGGTTTGGCGAACTGATCATCTCCCCGGTCTACGACAGCGAGGCCGTCGGATTTAACGGCTCTCCGTTTCTGAACCTGGTGGTGGGTGTGGATACATCCTTGCCAGTGGCCGAGCTGTCACAGCGTTTCAAGCAACTGGAGGCGGATAACGGCCGGCGCCGGGATGTGCCGAAATTCAGCGCACGAACCCTTGATCTGGATATTCTCACCTACGGCGATGCGGTCGGCCGGATAGCGGGCGTCGAGCTGCCCAGGGGGGAGATTCTGAAAAACGCCTTCGTGCTGCGACCACTCGCTGACATCGCGCCGGAGGCGGTGCATCCGGTATGCGGCAAATCCTATGGCCAGTTGTGGCGGGAATACAGCACCGGCCAGAAGCTGTGGCCGGTGGATTTCAGCTGGCAGGGCAGGCAGATCTCAAGCGCCGCCGGCTGAGCGGAACCGTTCAATCAGGTGATCGGTCGAGCTGTCACTGGCCTGGTTGCCGTCCTTCTGGCCAAGCAGTCGAGGCAGAATGCCCTTGCCCAGTTGTTTGCCGAGTTCCACGCCCCACTGATCGAATGAATCCACATCCCAGATAACCCCCTGAACAAAGGTGCGGTGCTCGTACAGAGCAATCAGCGCGCCCACGGTCTCCGGGGTAACCCGCTCCATCGTCAGTGTGTTACTTGGCTTGTTGCCAGGGATCACTTTGTGGGGGGCAAGCTGCTCAATCTCTCTTTCATCCCGTCCCTCGGCTTTCAGCTCTGCTTTGGCCTCTTCCAGCGTTTTTCCGGCCATCATGGCCCGGGACTGGCTCAGGCAGTTGGCGAAGAGGTCGGCGTGATGGGTGGCCACCGGATTGTGGGTCTTCAGCGGGATGATGAAATCCGCTGGAATCAAACGGGTGCCCTGGTGGATCAGTTGGTGGTAGGCGTGTTGGCCATTGGCGCCAACCCCACCCCAGATGACCGGGCCGGACTGCCAGGCAAGGGGGGCGCCAGCCTGGGTCACGCTCTTGCCATTACTTTCCATGTCGAGCTGTTGGAGATGGTCTGGCAGGCTGCGCAGGTAGTGATCGTAGGGCAGTATTGCGTGGGTCTCAGCACCCCAGAAGTTGTTGTACCAGATCCCCAGCATGCCCATAACCACAGGCAGATTCTCTGCCAGCGGCGCTTCACGAAAATGCTGGTCCATGGCATGGGCGCCGGCCAGCAGTGCCCGGAAGTTGGCCATGCCAACGCTGAAGGCAACAGGGAGCCCGATGGCAGACCAGAGCGAGTAACGCCCGCCTACCCAGTCCCACATCGGGAAAACGTTGTCCGGATCAACGCCGAAGTCCTGCGCCGCGGGTACGTTGGCGGTCACTGCCATGAAGTGCTGCGAGACAGCCTGTTCATCACCGCAGTGGTCAAGAAACCACTGCCGCGCCACCTTGCTGTTTTCCAGCGTTTCCTGGGTACGGAAGGACTTCGACTGGATCAGGAAGAGGGTGGTTTCCGGATTTACCTGGCGAAGCGTCTCACAAATCTCTGTGCCATCGATGTTGGCCACGTAATGGCAGCGAATACCAGCCTGGGCGTAGGGCTGAAGGGCTTCGCCAACCAGCTTCGGGCCCAGATAGGAGCCGCCAATCCCGATGCTCACCACGTCGGTGAAAGGCTTGCCGGTGTATCCGGTGCGACGTTGATGCAGAACGTCGTTCACCAGTGTTTCCATGCGATCGAGAGTGTTCTGTACCACGGCGACCACGTCCTCGCCGTCAACCGTGATTGCCTCTGTTCCCGGATTGCGCAGGGCGGTATGCAGGGCAGGGCGATCCTCAGTAACGTTGACCCGTTCCCCTCGCAGCAGGGCCTCCCGCCTGGCTTCCAGGTCGCAGCTGCTGGCCAGAGCCAGCAGTGCCTTCAGCACCTCATCCGTAAGCCGGTTCTTGGAAAAATCCAGTGACAGGCCTGCGCCTTCAATGAAGTAGCGCTTTGCCCGCCCGGGATCTTCATCGAAGAGATCCTTCATCAGAACGCCGTCCAGGCGTTCTCTGTACTCCTTCAGTGTCTGCCATTCGGGTTTCGAGGTCAGTACTGCAGGATGTGCGGGCATCAGAGGTTCCTTTTCTGTTGGCTTATCGGGTCAGAGACAGGTTATCGATCAAACGGGTTTTGCCCAGGAAGGCTGCTGCCAGAATGGTAATGTCCCTGTCCTCCGGAGTGGCCGGTTTAAGGGTCTGGCTGTTGACGATGTTGAAGTAGTCCGGCCTGAGACCGGCATCCCCGAGACTCTGCTCAGCTTCGCTCTCCAGTGTCTGAAAGTCCGTACGACCATCGTTGATCTTGGTCGCTGTGGCCTGCAGGGTCTGGTGGACCGCTGGCGCAATCTGCCGCTCCTGAGGTGTCAGGTAGCCATTGCGTGAACTCTTGGCCAGACCGTCGTCTTCCCTCACCGTGGGTGCGCTTACCACGTCCACAGGGATCATCAGGTCCCGGACCATTTTCCGAATTACCGCGAGCTGCTGGAAATCCTTCTCGCCAAAGACGGCAAAGTCCGGCTGCACCATGTTGAATAACATGGTGACCACCGTGGCCACGCCCTCGAAATGGCCGGGTCGGCTCGCGCCGCAGTGGCCATCGCTGACATCCGGCACAACCACTTGGGTCTGCTGTGCCAGCCCTTCCGGGTAGATTTCCTCGGCGGCGGGTGCGAAGACCAGGGTGTTTCCGGCCGAAGCAAGCTTGTCCTGGTCTTCGGCCAGTGTTCTCGGGTAGGTATCCAGGTCTTCGCCGGCCCCGAACTGCATCGGATTCACGAAGATGCTGGTCACCACGACATCCGCCATTTCTGCCGCCTTGCGAACCAGCGAAATATGACCTTCGTGCAGGTTGCCCATGGTGGGAACCAGGCCGATGGTTTTTCCCTGCTGGCGATAGCCGCGGAGGATGGTTCTCAGTTCTTTCAGGGAATGTACGGTTCTCATGCCTTGAACGTATGCTCCTCAGCGGGGAATGTGCGCTCGCCCACGGCCTTCACGTAGGCCTGCAGGGCTTCCTGTATCGAATCAGTATCAGCCAGGAAGTTCTTGACGAATCGTGGCTTGCGGCCGGTGGTGATGCCCAGCATATCGTGCAGGACGAGAATCTGGCCATCAGTGTCCGGACCCGCGCCTATGCCTATGACCGGTGCTTTCACGGCCTGGGCGATGCGCGCCGCCAGAGGCGCGGGGACGCATTCCAGAAGGATGACATCGGCGCCGGCCGCTTCCAGTTCGCAGGCGTGTTCGATCATCATTTCGGCCGCCTTTTCATCGCGGCCCTGGACCTTGTAGCCGCCAAATTTGTTGACAAACTGAGGTGTCAGGCCAAGGTGGGCACATACCGGCACGGCCCGCTCGGTCAGGGCAGTAATGGTTTCCTTCATCCAGTCGGTGCCCTCGAGTTTTACCATGTGGGCGCCCGCGCGCATCAGTTCCGCTGCGTTCTCGAGGGCAGACTCAACGGTGCCGTAACTCATGAAGGGCATGTCAGCCATAATCAGAGACCCTCTGTTACCTTTTGCCACGCAGCTGACGTGATAAACCATCTGTTCCATGGTTACTGGCAGGGTGCTGTCATGTCCCTGCAGAACCATCCCGAGGGAGTCGCCAATCAGAATAACGTGAACGCCCGCTTCGCTGACTACCTGGGAAAAGGTGGCGTCATAAGAGGTAAGGGCAGCGAAGGCTTCGCCCTTCTGCTTGAACTCACGCAGGGTATTGATGGTAACAGCCATAGAATCCTTGCCTTTTGGGTGGATGGGCCTGGGCGTGCCGGGGTACCGGCATTCAAGTGTTAAGGGTAATCCGCCGGCGGAAGCTTGCGCAAGCCGTTGTCGGGGCATTGGCGGCGCAGTTCAGCGATGGGGGTGCCATCGGGCAGGGCCAGTTCGGGGTTCAGATCCAGCAGGGGCTGGAGTGCAAAATCCCGATTCCGTAGTTCCCGATGGGGTACGGTAAGGCGTTCATCGTCCAATACTTGGTCGCCGAAGAGCAGTATGTCCAGGTCGAGGGTACGGGGGCCCCAGTGCCGGAGCCGTTCCCGGCCGTGCTTCTGTTCGATGCTCTGCAGTTCGTCAAGCAAGCGGTGCGGCGTCAGGGACGTCCTCAGCCACACAGCGCCGTTAACGAAGTCCGGTTGGTCCTGGGGACCCACCGGGCGGCTGGCGTAAAAAGGGGATTGTGCTACCAGAACGGTTTCCGGCAGGGTGGCCAGAGCCGAGACCGCCCGGGCCAGTTGGGTCGCCGGATCTTTCAGGTTGCTGCCAAGACCGATAAACGCATCTGTCATCATTGCTGGGCGGGGCGTTTGACCGGTTTGCGGCGGCGACGCCGCTTTTTGGGTGCGTCGGTGCTCAGCTGCGACAGCATCCGCTCCTGGCCGCGCTCGTCCTCCTGCTGGAACTCGGTCCACCATTGGCCAAGTCCGGGTTCTATCTCACCAGAGGCCTCTCGAACCAACAGGAAATCATAAGCAGCGCGGAACCGCGGATGGCTCATGGTGGCAAAGGCCCGCTTGCCCTGGCGGCGGGGCAGGCGCATCTGGAGTTCCCAGATTTCCTTCATGGGGCCGGAGAAGCGCTTGGGAATTGACGTTGCCTGCACCTGCCGGCCAATAACCTTTCCTATGGCACCGTGCAGGGCGGGCTGGACCGGGTCACCGTTATCCTGCCTGCGGTGCCATTCTGCCTGCAGCGCAGGCCAAAGCATCGCGGCAAACAGGAAGTAGGGTGTGACCGATTTGCCCTGGGCGATCCGGGCATCGGTGTTTCTCAGGGCCTGGCGAATAAGCTCGTCTGGTTCACCCGCGTCAATGGCTCTGACCGTCTCTGGAAACAGGGGTTCCAGCAGGTTGTAGCGGGTCAGCAGATCGTAAGTGGCTTCACCGTGGCCTGCGGAGAACAGTTTCAGGACTTCATCAAACAGGCGCGCCGGAGGGATATGGGTTAACAGAGGAGCCAGTTCCCCGATTGGGGCTTCGGTTTCCGGTTCAATGTCAAAGCCGAGTTTGGCGGCAAAGCGGATAGCACGAAGCATGCGCACCGGGTCTTCCCGGTAGCGGGTCTCCGGGTCGCCAATGAGACGGAGCTGGCGGTTGCGAAGGTCCTCGATACCATTGGCAAAATCGATCACGGTAAAGTCACGGATACAGTAGTACAGCGCATTGACAGTGAAGTCGCGACGCAGAGCGTCCTCTTCCTGGTTGCCGTAAACGTTGTCACGCAGAAGCAGGCCGTGTTCACTGGTTCTGCGATCGTCATCATCGGCGTCGGTGTCGGCTTCCGCAGCGTTGCCACGGAAGGTGGTCACCTCGATGACTTCGCGGCCAAACACCACGTGGACAATCCGGAACCGCCGGCCAATCAACCGGGAGTTCCGGAACAGGTCGTGCACTTCCTCGGGGGTGGCATTGGTCGCGATGTCGAAATCCTTGGGCTTGCCGCCCAGCAGGATGTCTCTTACGCCGCCGCCCACGAGGTAGGCCTCATAGCCTGATTTGTTCAGGCGATGCAGAACTTTCTTGGCAGGTTCGCTGATAACCGAGCGGGAGACGTTGTGCTGGTCCCTGGGGATTTCCCGTCGCTGGTAGGTGCGGGCTTTCTTTTTTCCGTTGCCGGGCATGAAGGAACGGAGTTTGTCGACAAGTCGTTTAGGCATTGAAATCCGTGGTTGCGATGAGCAAAAACCGAGAGTTTAACGGTTTGAGCAGGATTTGCACACGTTTGCCGTGGATTACCGTTCCGGAGCCCAGATAATCAAAAGGCGGATCCGTTTTCACGAATCCGCCCTCAAAGCGTTGACGATCTGCATTGTTTTTGTTTTTGCCGGGATTTTTCTTGATTTTTGTACCCCACTGCATATCCCCAATGTAGGGGCATCTCAGCAGTGCAAACGGAAAGCTTTGAATACACAGAGCGGTCAGAGACATCGGGCGGGTCTAACGTAGCTGCAGCGTCACCTGGAAGGTGATTCTTCTCTACATCTACAACTCGCACGTGCCGTGGGACCACTAAAAAGCAAAGTACCCAAAACACTCAGTTCGCTCACGTTCTGTTGTTGTTTTTGTTGCCGAACGTTTCCCGCAGCTTTTTATTCTTGTTGTTGGCACTGCTTTGCCACTGTTGTTTTTGTTGTTGTGCGCCATAGTGTTTGCAGTCCGTGTGCCAGGTTTTTAAGTTCCTTTATTAACAGTGGGTTACGATTTTTGGGGTCATAAGTGTTACCCCGTATTCTACCGAAGTGTTACTGAGATCACGTTACTTCGGTAGAGAGTGTTACCGACAGGAACACAGGGTAACAACTGAGTCCCGGTTCACACTATGCAGGACTCAGTTGTCTGACGATTTTTTTCGAGGGATGCCGAGTCGCTGCCGACGTTCCCAGAGAGATTTACGGCTGATACCCAGTTTCTGGGCCAGTTCGGTTTCGCTCATGCGGTCCTGGTTCTCCAGAACGAAATGCTGGAAGTAGTCTTCCAGGGAAAGGTCGTTGGATGAGTCCACCTCGCGGGTGCGAGCCTGCTCATTGTTGCCGTCCACCAGGGTTTCAGGAATGTGTTCGTCGCCAGCTTCGCTGTCCAGGTCCAGCAGCGCAGGCGTAATCACATTGCCATCGCATAGGATAGTGGCTCGCTCGATGGCATTTTCCAGCTCCCTTACGTTGCCCGGCCAGCGGTGGCGTTGGAGGGCCCGCATGGCCTCAGGGCTCAGGTTGAGATCGGGTTTGCCCATTTTTTCTCCCTGACGTTTCAGGAAGCGGCGGGCGAGCCCGAGAATGTCGCTCTGGCGTTCACGTAACGGTGGGATCCGGATCTGCATAACGTTCAACCGGTAGTACAGATCTTCACGGAATTCCCCGGTTCGAGTCATGGCTTTGAGGTTGCGGTGGGTAGCGGCAATCATCCGTACATTCACGGTGCGGCTCTGGGTTGAGCCGACTTTCCGGATTTCGCTCTCCTGCAACACTCGTAGCAAGCGTGCCTGGGCTTCCGCCGGCAGTTCGCCGATTTCATCGAGAAAGAGGCTGCCCCCGTCTGCCGCCTCTATCAGACCGGTTCTCGCCGAGACCGCGCCGGTGAAGGCGCCTTTTTCATGGCCAAACAGTTCCGACTCAATCAGGCTTTCCGGGATGGCCGCGCAGTTCACCGAAATCAGCGGCTTGGCAGCGCGAGGGCTGAGCAGATGCAGGGCACGGGCGGCCAGCTCCTTACCGGTACCGGATTCGCCCTGAATCAGCACGGTGGTTTCTGTTGGAGCCACTTTCCGGATCAACGTGAACACTCGCTGCATTGGTTCGCACTGGCCGAACATGATGTTGGCCGGATCACTGCTTTCGGGTGTTTCTGTAGGCGGTGCCGAGTCATCACCCGCATTGCGGGCAGAGGGTTGCCGGGCCAGGATGTTTTCCACAGCCGCCAGCATTTCATCATGATCAAAAGGTTTGGCGATGTACTCAACCGCGCCCATTTTCATGGAGTCCACTGCTGAGCGCAGGCTGGCATAGCTGGTCATGATCAGCACCGGTGTATTGGGGGCACGGTTGATCAGCTCGGTACCCGCCGCTCCCGGCAGACGAAGATCGGAAATGATCAGGTCAAACTGGTCTGGTTCGTGATTCTGTTCGGCTTCCTCAACGGACGAGGCATCGGCAACCTCATAGCCGGCATGCAGCAACAGTTTGCGCACTGCCGAGCGGATAATGTCTTCGTCTTCCACGATCAGAATGCGAGGCATAAGAGTCTCAAGACCTTTGGTTCTGGCTGATGGCAATGGTGACGGTTTCCGGTTCGTAGGCTGGCAATCTCAGCCTCACGCAGGTTCCCCGGCCGGTGTCGGAATTCACCGGGCTGTCCACCTGAATGTTGCCATAGTGCTCTTCAATAATACTGTACACCAGCGACAGGCCAAGGCCGGTTCCCTTATTGGGGGCCTTGGTGGTGTAAAACGGTTCGAAGATGTGATCAAGCTGATCCCCGGGAATGCCGGAGCCTTCATCGGCGACCTCGATGATAGCGGAGTAGCCGTCGCCCTTGCCACTGACCCGGATGGTGCCGCCTTCCGGTGAGGCATCCCGGGCATTGGCCAGTAGGTTGACGAACACCTGGACCAGGCGCTGCTCGTCTCCCAGTACCTGCAAGGAGGCCGGGCAGTCATTGACGTAGTGAATGCCCAGGCCCTTGTCACTGAGGGAAAGCAGGTTGATCGACTCTTCGATGCAGCGGTGTATTGTCACTGGCTCGTAGCGGTTGGCATGAGCATGATTCCCGGTGCGGGCAAAGTTCATCAGCGACTGCAGGATGGTGGAGATTCGTCGGGTCTGCTGCTGGATCTGGTCTGCCGTGTCGAGAATATCCGGGTTATCGGTTTCCAGCTTCAGGTTCTGGGCGAGTGATGAAATACCGGTGACCGGGTTCCCGATCTCGTGGGCGACACCGGCTGCCAGCCTGCCCACCGATGCCAGGCGCTCACTGTGCATGAGCTCGTCTTCCAGCAGCCGGGTTTCGGTCTGGTCCTCCACCAGGATGATACTGCCGCCCTCGGTATGGTCCGGCCCGCTCAGGGCGGCTTTGTGAAGGTTCAGCCAGTGGGGCTTGCCACGCAGATCCAGTCGGTGCTTGTAGCGATGAAGGTCGGGCCCGCTGTTGAAATCCTCGAGCAACAGATGCCAGTGCTCGGGCAGCGCCATCAGCCTGGCGCCGACCACATCGTCGGCGGTAATGCCCGTGAGCGCCTCCATGGCGTGGTTCCACATCAGGATCTCGCCGTCTTCGCCCACGGAGCAGGCGGGAATGGGCAGGTTCTGCAGGGTCTGACGGTAGTGCCGGCGAAGGTTGTCCAGCTCACCGGCGAGACCGGTCAGCCGGTTCTGGTAGTCGCCAAGGGCGCGCTCGACATAGCGAATATCCTGAGCGGTGCCACCCTGCGCCATGGGCTTGAAGCCGAGATGACGTTTGACCATATCCCGGGCCACAGAAGGACCGAGCAGGCCGGACAGGTTTATTTCGACTTGGTCCCGCAGTCGCCTGAGCTGGTATGGCCGGTACTCCACGTTGGGCAGCTTCAGCTGGCCCAATGCCCGTTCCACTTCCCGCCGGGCGACGCCATAGCCCAGGGGTTCTGCCAGTTGTCGGACAAAGTCACTGGAGGACGTGGCCAACAGTTCACGGCGCTGAGGGCGCGACAGGGCGCCCAGCGAGCAGGCCTGGGCTGCGCTGTTTTCCTCACTGGTGCTGGTGCTCAGGATGGAAATCAGTGCAAACAAGGTAATGTTGGCGGTCAGGCTGACGAACGTGAAAATATGCCAATTGCTGTAGTCCGGTATCAGTGGTGCGTCCAGCCAGGCCAGCAGATTGGCCGTGTGCGAAAACGGCAGCACCAGCGTGACCACCCAGATGGTCAGCCCGACGATAAGGCCGGCGATCAGGCCGCGACGATTGCCCTCGGGCCAGTAAATCACGCCCAGGGCGCCGGGCAGCAGTTGCAAGGTACCCGATAGGGAAATGGCGCCGAGGATGGACAGGTCGAGATTTTTGCCAACAACTTCATGAAACAGCAGCGCCAGGAAAATGATCACCGCGATCAGCAGGCGCTTGATCCACTGCAGCCACCGATAGATATCACCCTGGTCTTTCGGCGTTTTCAGCGGCAACACTACGTGGTTCAGCGCCATGCCCGCCAGTGCCAGGGTGCTGACGATCATCAGGCCGCTGGCCGCAGACAGGCCGGCAATGTACATGAGCAGCGTCAGTACGGGGCTCTCCAGCGCCTGTGCAACCCCGATGGCAAAGAAGCCGGGCCCGGTGGTCACTGCCAGTTCCTGGCCGCCCCAGAGGATAAGGGGTACCGGCAGGCCGAGCAGTAACAGGTATAGCGGCAGACCCCAGCTCGCTTTGGCCAACGCCTTGGGTGACGGGTTTTCGCTGAAGGTCATGTGGTACATGTGCGGCAGCACCAGGGCGCCGGCAAAGGACATCAGCATCAGGGCCCGCCAGCTGCCATCGTCAAC
>JAWWAT010000079.1:0-10202 GCA_033721635.1 Marinobacter sp.
ATAATCTCGCCGTTCCGGATAACCCCGATCCGGTCTGCCATTTCCTCGGCTTCTTCGATGTAGTGGGTCGTCAGGATGATGGTCACTCCGCTCTCACGGAGCTTGCGCACCATGGTCCACATGTCCCGCCGCAACTCTACGTCCACGCCCGCCGTGGGCTCATCAAGAAACAGGATTTGCGGTTCATGGGAGAGTGCTTTGGCAATCATGAGGCGACGTTTCATCCCGCCCGAGAGCGACATGATCCGGTTGTTGCGCTTGTCCCAGAGCGACAGGTCCTTCAGCACTTTCTCGATATGGGCGGGCTTGGGTGGTTTGCCAAACAACCCGCGACTGAACGAGACCGCATTCCAGACGGTCTCGAAGGAATCGGTGTTCAGTTCCTGGGGTACCAGGCCGATGGTCTCACGGGCCTTGCGGTAGTCTTTGACAATGTCGTAGCCATCGGCCTTTACCTCGCCGGAAGAGAGGTTAACGATGCCGCAGATGATGCTGATCAACGTGGTCTTGCCGGCTCCATTGGGGCCGAGCAGGGCGAAGATTTCGCCACGCTGGATTTCCAGGTTGATGTCTTTCAGGGCCTGAAAACCGTCGCCATATACCTTGCTCAGGTGCTTAACGGAAATATCCGGCTGCACGGGCGTGTCCTGTGGTCAGAATGGGTCGAATTGAAGGCGCAGTATTTTCTCATGACTGGCGCCAGTTTAGAAACCTTTGCCTCAGCGGAAGAAAACTCCATAATGCCGGCCAGGTTTGTTCGGGGTGCCGTTATGTTACGCGCTATTGCAGTGACAGGATTGATCGTGGGGTTTGTTGCCCTGGTACTGTTCGGCTGGTCCATGCTTGGAGACGCCGACAACGGCCAGAATACCGCGGGGGTCACGGCCCGGTGTGATCTCCTGGCAGAGGGGCCATGCAGCTGGTCGAACCCTTCCGGAGACTGGGAGGCAACCCTCAGTAAACTGGGCGAGGGTGCCCAGGGCTCGGAATATCAACTCACGATTATAACCCCCGAACGCCCAGAGCGGTTTCTTGCCGTGCTGAGGGGCGAGTCCATGTATATGGGCGAGTACCCGGTACCCCTGGGCAACCAAACCGGGAACGAATACTCCGCACGCTTCACGGCGCCCTTCTGCACCGTGGATGCCACCATGATATGGCGGATAGATCTGCAGCAGGGCCAGCAGCCCATCGAGAATATCCCGGTAACGCTGGTTTTTCAGGCCGAACCACACTGAGCAAGGTGAACCGCCGGGCAAAGCGGGCGCCAGTTGGCTGACAACCGGTCGGGATTGTGTAAAATCACCATACCGCCATTAGCAGGGACAACGTGATGGATTACGGAGATAGCGTTCAAAAGGTACTGTTGAGAAAGATCCGCAAAGCCGAGCAGGATCTTATTCAGCTGAAACTGGACTACTGCCGGTTTGTTTTCGGCTTGAGTCACCGTGCGAAAGTGCTGGCCGGCGGCGTTTCCTACGTTGTGCGTTCGGTGGATGTAGACACCATGGCCAATACCGACGATGGCGGTTTTACACGGCCCGAGATTACCGGTACCCGGGCAGACGAGCAGGATCACGCCGAACCAGTGGCTCTGGGCACCGACTGGGTGCTCGAAACCGCGTCAAAGCAGGCCGCTAAATAAACGCATTGTCGGTTATTGCCTCGTAGAGGCTTGATGTCGGCGGTACGTAATGGTTGTACTGCCAGAATTCCGCCCCCTCTAATCCCGCCCTGAAGCAGGCCAGGTGAACCTTGTTATCGGTCAGTGTGCTTATCGTCTGAAGAGCTTCCGGCTGCCGGATCCCGGTTTTGCGACTGGTAATCTGGGCAACAATAACGGCCAGCGTCTCGGAATGCCGTAAGGTTTGATCGCTCAGTGCACACCCTGCACCGTAGAGCCACGCGGCGGTATATGCCTTGACTGCCTCGGGCGCGGTCGCCAGGTCCAGGCCGTTCACCCGACAATCCCGTTCCTGGAGGCCTATAAGAATATGCAGCCGGGTAATCATCTCGGCACGGTCTGATGGGGTTTCAACAACAGGTTTTCGTTCGGCAACGGGCCATTCCGAGGTGCCTGGCGAAAGATCATGGCTGGCAGGCTGCCCCGGTTCTGACCAGAATTCCTGGTGCCCTGCGGCCATTGGCTCCGAACGCACCAGCGCAACCATCCGAAAGGCCAGAAGAACAAGCAGCGCCAGCAGCCCGACCTGAATAACAAGTACCAAACCGTTAACCATCGTCACCAAAACTCTGAATGTTGCAGTAGGTGATCCGATTGTAACTAAATGTATCCCGCCGATACCGCCAACCCGTCGCCATTAACGATCAGAGGATTGACCGAAATGACGGAACTGTGACGGGGATCGCAACGGAGCCGCAGCGTGAATGCTTAACAGGTGGGCATGGTTTGAAGCGCAAGCTTGCGGCGGATATAGCGGCCAAGAATGTCCACGCCGATATTCAGCATGGCCGTTATCAGGATCAGAACCATTGCCTGGTCGAACCGGATACTCTGGATAGCACTATCGACATAAAAGCCAAGGGTATAGATGCCGAGAATCCCCAGAATGGCGGTTTCTCGCATGATGATTTCCCAGCGGTAGAACAGAAACGCCAGAAACGATCGATAGATCCGGGGCACCAGTTCCCAACCATAGCGATTAAGCCCCTTGGGGGCATCGGATCTCAGACGGATGGTGTTGGTTTGCCGGCCAATCAGGTGGCCAATGATGCCGCCATTGTGAAGCGCCAGTGCAACCACGGCAGGGAGCATGGAAGGTCCCCAGAGTTGCAGGAGTATGTAGGCCAGGATGTATTCAGGGGTGGACCGGGCAATCACCAGAAAAACATGGCCGGAGGTCCGACGTATCGGGCCGCCGAAGTGATTTGAGATCAGCGGGAACGCGAGCAGCGTGAGAATACCCGTGGCCACCAGCGCGATCTGGGTGAGAATCACGGTGTTCCAGATGCCAGGCAAGGCCTGTTCGACCATGAGTTCATTCAGCCACGGCAAAAGGCCGGCCAGGCCCTCTCCATCCCTCAGTGGGCTGGGGACAATATCCTCGGTGAAAAACCGCTCAACATTACCCCAGACGATGGGCAGGCCATCGCCGAGGAAAAAAGGAGCACCCACGATGTACACGGGCAACAACTTGGGTCTTACCCACAGGGGAATGGTAGCAATGAGCACGTAAAAGAGGATCAACATTGCGCCGGCGTCGGAGTACATGCCCTGGGAAAAAGACGTTTCCAGATAGAACCCCAGGGTTGGCAGGCCAACAAATCCGAGAATGGCGCTCGAACGCAGCCCGCATTCCAGGCGATAGGCGGTGTAGGTTCTCAATTGGGCCCAGCAATCAGGAATTTTGGTATACAGGAACGCCGCGATGGTTCCTGTCCCCGGCGGCAGGAGCCTGCCTGGTTCCGGGTCGGCTTCCTCGAGAATCTCGGAGTAAACCTTGGCGAAAATGCCGGAGTAGGGTATGGCGATCGCCAGCACGCCGGTCAGGGGGTGGAAACCGAAAAATTGCAAAAAAATCAGAGCCCAGAAGAGCTCATGGATAGCCCGGATGAACGCGCAAAACAGTCGCACCGGGAGGAACCGGTACACCAGAGCCAGAAAAAATCCGCAAACCCCACCAACGGTCACCCCCACAAAGGCAAAGGCCACCGTCCGTAACAAGGCGGTAAGAAGGCCCTCGCTGCTGAAAAAGTTCGGAGTGAGTACACCCAGGAAAAAGTTGCCGAGGTCCCGCCAGGGATTGTTGGCGGTGATCGCAATGTCGGCAAACAAGAGCCCCACCAGTGCAATGGCAAGAAAGATCAGGCTGGTGCGAACCGTTGGGTAGGAGAGCATCGCGCGACAGACCCTAGTACAGCGACATGATGTCTGCGGCCGCCAGTTGGTCAGTCGGCTCATCCAGGGCAACTTGCCCATTCTGGATGCCAACAATGCGGTTACAATACTTCATCGCCATTTCCACATCGTGAAGAGCGATAACACTGGTGGTGAAGCGGTCTCTCAGCAATTGCATGACGTGATGCGCCATTGGGCCGTCCAGTGCCGAGATGGGCTCATCTGCCAGTAAGACCGGGGCGTTGCGATACAGAGCTCTGGCAATGGCCACCCGTTGTCGCTGTCCGCCAGACAGCGACGCTGTGGGAATCCAGAGTTTTTCGGACATTCTCAATGCGTCCAGAAGCTCCAGAACCTGCTCTCTATCCCGCTTGAACGGCCGCACAAGAGTAACGGTGTTGTACCAGGTGGCATGCTTGTCGAGCTGGCCCATGAACACGTTATGAAACACCGGTAGGGCATTTACCAGACCAAGCTCCTGAGGGACAAGAGACGACTGCCCATCCACTCTCTGGTGAATAAGACGAATAAGAGTGGACTTACCCGCACCACTCTTACCGACCAGAGCAACCTGATCTCCCTCGTTTACCTTAAGGGTGAGGGGTCCAATTACCCGCTCACCCCCAAAAGAGGCCGTCAGGCCCGAGAGATCAAAGCCTGCCATCAATCAATGATTCCGATTTCTTTCGCTACTTTGCGAATCGGCTCATAGTCGTCGTTTGAGGCGGGAATGAAAGCAGAACGTGGGAAGCTCTCCAGCAACTCGGGATCATCAAGTGCGAGCAGGGCCTCCCGAACGCGATCGGTAAAGCCTTCGCCGTAGTTTTCATCCACATCGCCACGGATGCTCCACTGGTAATTGGGGAATCCGGGCGTTTTCCAGATGACCTTGACGGCGTCGGTATCAATGTTTCCGTTTTCCAGCTCTTTCTCCCAGACCGCAAAGTTCATCGCGCCCACTTCATAGGTGCCGGACTCGACCAGACGGAGGGTGCGAGTATGGTTGCCGCTGTAGCCGACCCGGGAAAAAACATCCTCGGGCGCTTCGCCAAAAGTTTCGCGGATGTGGTACTCGGGAATCAAACGTCCGGACGTTGAACCCTTTGATCCGAAGGTAAATGTCTTGCCACGTACTTCTTCCGGCAGGCTATCCTGACGGTCCAGACCGGTGCTCTCATGAGCGATGAAATAGACGTAGAAGGCCTGATCCTCAGTGCCCTGTGCGATTGCCTGCGAACCGGGCACAAGTGATCTGGCCTGAACGCCCGACAGGCCGCCGAACCACGCCAGCTGCACCTGATTGTTACGGAACGCGGAAACGGCAGCCGCATAGGATTTGACGGGGATGTACTTCACATCGGCATCCAGTTCCTCGGAAAGGTAGTCCGCAATGCCGCGAAAACGCTCGACGAGTTTGGTTTCATCCTCATCCGGGATTGCCGTGAAAATGAACGTTTGCGCGGTCGCGGCGGCTGAAAACAGAGAACAGAGACCAATAATCAGCAATTTCCGTATAAGATTGTGGGTCATGGTTTTTCCTTTTTGGAATGGATATTTACAGTGCAGAGATGAAGCGAGTGACTCCTGCTTCAGAAGGATACCTTGATTTAGGTTAACTCTGAACAGCTATACGGTTTGCGGGTTTAATTGGCTCAGGGCCGAACACTTCATTTTTCAGTAAGCTGGGTTCAATCAAAGACAATGCATCTCATAATGATCACGCCGGCGCAGCCGGGTTCGAAAGCAGGAAACCGGGCAACGGCGGAACGGTGGGAAACCTTGCTGGAAAATGCCGGGCACTCGGTCGAGGTGGTTACTGAATACCACGGTGAACCCTGCGATGCGTTTATAGCCCTGCATGCCTGGCGTAGTGTCGATGCCATCCGACATTTCCGCGAAACCTGGCCTGAAAAGCCGCTTATCGTGGCTCTCACCGGCACGGATATCTATCACCACCAGCACGAATACCCGGAAGACACACGGTATTCCATGGGTGTGGCCGATGCACTTATCGGTCTGCACGATCTTGTAGCGCACGACATACCCGCTGATTTCGCCAACAAGCTGGTTACGCTGTACCAATCGGCTGAGGGGCCGGAAGCCTTCCCGGCGACGCAAGCGGATCTCACGAAGGAGAGTTTTTGCGTTTGTGTGATTGGTCATCTTCGGGACGAAAAGGATTCTCTTCGGGCAGCTTATGCTGCGCGATTGCTGCCGGAGGACTCGCAGGCCCAGGTTTTTTGCGCCGGCAAGGCCCACAACGACGCATGGCACAACAAAGCAGAACGGGAAATGGCTGAAAACCCACGCTTCCACTGGCTCGGCGAGCTGGATAAAACCCGCACCCGGCAGTTGATGGCAAACAGCCAGGTAATGGTGATCAGCTCGGTAATGGAGGGTGGCGCAAACGTGGTATCCGAGGCCTGCCGGGCAGGCTTGCCGGTGCTAGCATCCGACATTCCGGGCAATGTCGGTTTGTTGGGGCGTGACTATGCCGGATATTTCCCCGTTGGAGACGAACAGGCGCTGGCCATTCTGCTGCAACGCGCAGAAACCGACCCCGGGTTTCTCGAAAGCCTCAAAACGCAGGTTGGCGATCTGGCCGAGCGTTTTCTGCCCGAAAAAGAACAGGCATCCCTGGAGCAGGCGCTACACCTTGCAATGCAGCGCTGCTCACAGGGACGTTAATCCCGCAAGGTAATAGGCTCGATGGGCCCCGATTCATCCTGGGCGGTAATGCGGCCAATGATGGCGGTATGCGGGTAACCCAGCGACTTCAGCTCACGAACGCATTCCTCCGCTTTGTCTGCCGCAACGCTGGCCAGAAGCCCGCCGGCCGTTTGCGGATCAAAGATCAGCGGGTAACGCCCATGATTAACCCATTTTTCCTGATCCCGAATCCCACGGCGCAAACGAATGTTTGCCGGTTGCAGGGAACTGAGGATGCCTGCCGCCGCCGTCTCCTCGGCGCCCGGCAGAATGGGGATCGCAGAAAGGTCCAGCTGGGCATCCACGCCCGAGGGCCTGGTCATTTCAACCAGATGCCCGAGCAGACCGAAGCCGGTAACGTCAGTACAGGCTTTGGAGCCAAACTTCCTCAGACAGTCAGCCGCGGCTTTGTTGGACTGGACCATGGAGGCCAGAGCAGAATCGATCCATCGGCCTTTGGCCGCAAGCTTTGCATGGGCGGCAAAGAGAGTACCGGTACCGATGGGTTTGGTAAGGATCAGCGCGTCTCCCGCTTTCAGCCCGCCCTTGCTCATGACCTCTTCAGGGTCAATCAGGCCGTTCACGGCGAAACCCAGGGCAAGCTCCTTACCCTCGCCGGTGTGTCCGCCCACAAGCGCGCACCCGGCCTCGTTCAACACTTCCACGGCTCCAGACATCATCTGGTAGACCACGTCCTCTACCTTGGATTCAATGCCGTAAGGCACGGTGGCAACCGCCGTGGCACTCTGGGCCTCCGCGCCCATGGCAAACACATCGCCCAGGCTGTGGTTGGCCGCTACTTTGCCGAAAATATAAGGGTCGTCAATGAAGGCACGGAAGAAATCGACGGTGTGAACCACAGCCTTACCGGGCGGCACTTTCAGCACAGCGGCATCGTCCGGCGCATGCAGGCCAATGAGGATGTCGTCCCGTTCAATCGGCTTGAGCTCACCGAGCGCCCGTGACAGGACCGTGCTGCCCACCTTGGCACCACAACCGCCGCAACGCATGGCGACCGCCGAGATTGCCTGGGAGGCTTCCTCCGGGTTCTGGGCTGCTGCGGTATCCGGCAGTTTGGCTTTTTCCTCCATGGGAGGCAGATCATTGAATTTCTTCATGAACCGGCGATCGATCCAGTCCTTCCAGCGCCAGACCCAGGCGCCATCAAACTGTATGTCGCCCCGGGAAGCGACGGCGTATTTATCGCCGGTGCTGATCAACGCCAGCCATTTCTTCTGGGGGTAGAAATCCCTTGGATCCTTGCCGGTTGCCAGGCGCTTGAGATTGTCAGCCAGGGGAGGGCCTTGTCTCACAGCGAACACGCCTGCTTTTTCACGGGGATGGTTCAGTACATTGGCAATGTCGCCGGCAGCAAAAATGCTGTCGTCGTTCTCCACCTGCAAGGTATCGCGTACCCGCAGGAACAGCCCGTCGTCGAGCGCGAGGCCAGTATCTTTCAGCCACTCCGGCCCGCCGGCCCGAGTCACCCAGAGCACTTCATCGGTTTGCAGGGTTTCTCCGGATTCGGTAACCAATAGCCCTTCCTGAACCTTGCTCACCGCAGACCCCAGATGGACCTTCACGCCGCGTTCCGCCAATGTCCTGCGGAAAACCTCACGAACCTTCGGGTTATGGGTGGGGAGAATTTCGCTGGCAGCGTCAAAAAGGTGGAAATGAAGCTGGCCCGGGTCTTTGCCGCGCTGTTCCAGTTCGTTCTTCAGGCGGAACTGCATCGCCAGGGTGAGTTCCACACCGCCGGCGCCAGCCCCGACCACCGCCACCGTCAGTGGCCCATCGTGGTTTTCAATCCGGGAGAGCAGGGCGAGCCACCGATTATTGAAACCGGTGATGGGTTTGACCGGCACCGCATGGTCGGAGGCGCCTTCCACCTCATTGACCCGAGGTGAGGAACCAATGTTGATGGAAAGAATGTCGTACGGCACGTCCGGCCGGCCACGGCAGATAACCCGCTTCCGATCGCGGTCGATGCCCATAGCCTCAGCCCGATAGAAACGCGCTCCGGCGTATTCCGCAAGACGGCTCAGATCAATGTGCACATCATCATAGCTGTAATGCCCAGCCACGTAGCCGGGTAGCATGCCAGAGTAGGGGGTGTGGGTGTCGCGGCAGATCAAGGTCAGGCGCACGCCGGGAACCGGGTTCATGGCGAACCGTTTCAGTACCCCGACGTGGCTGTGCCCGCCGCCAATCAGGACAATGTCCCGTAATACAGGCTGGTCAGGCGTTCGCATCAGCTTATTTTCTTGGCTTCAGCCGTGAATTCGCTGTATCCCTTGACGTTTGAGAAAGCCTTCAGCTTTTCCTGGTCTTCCGCGGAAGGGTTGGCGATCTGGTCGATGGAGGTAATACCCGCGTCCTTCATCTTCTTGGCCGTGGCCGGGCCAATGCCTCTGACCAGTGTCAGGTCACTCTTGTCCACGGGCTTGGCAGCTTTCGCAGCCGGTGCTTTTTTGGCAGCCGGCTTCTTCGCGGCGGGTTTCTTGGCTGCAGGTTTGCTGGTTGAAGCTTTTGCTTTGGAAGCCGTTTTCGCGCTTTTCTTCGGAGCGGACTTCTTGGCGGCCGAGGTGGCTTCCTTGCTTACTTCATCGGTGAGTTTTTTCACCTCTTGACCGGCTTCTTTCGAGGCCACGCCCAGTCGCTCAAGAATGCTGCTCTGGAGTTCGTGGAACTCCTCCAGACGGCGTTCAAACTCTTCGTGGAAACGTTTCATCTCACGGTCGCGAAGCTCATCGATTTCCTTGAGCAGTTTGCGTACGGGCTCCTGTACCTGATTCTGCAGGCTGTCGAACTGCTTCAGCGCATCGTTGACCAGGCCTTCAATCTGGGTGGAAGTCTTCTCGAACTCCTTGTTGACCTTTTTAACGATCTTATCAACGTTCTGTTTGGCTTTCTTCGCCATGGAATGTCTCCTTACGGACAGGTTTCAACGAAAAATCAGGTTCAGGCCATCTGCCGGAAGCCGGACAGCGAGCCTGGGGAACGACGAGATTTGAGTGACTGCTTCTTCGACAGCACTTCCCGAATCCTGCGGAGCTTTTCCGCCAAAGAAGAGCTGCCATTGGAGTCGAGCTCCACGAAATCAATCGAATAAAAGAAATTGCTGCAGTGCTTTCTGCGCTCGGTCACCAGGCCTGCCAGGCCCTCAGCCCGGATCTTGTCAAACGGCATGTCCATGACCAGGTCCAACACCACGGTATCACCGGGGTTGAACACCTTGTCGGTTTTCATCACGCACCCGTAACCGTCCAGTTCGTAAAGAGCGGCCTCGACAAGTTCCTTTCGAAAAAGGCCCTGTCTGATTCGAAATCGGGCGACAAGATCCGGCAATGCTTCGTTCATGAATCAGGTTCTCTGGTGATTTCCGTATCCACAGCAACCTGTCTCAAGGGGAGACAGGCTGGATATTGATTAAACAATAGACACTGAGTTTTGGTTTTGCAACGCCATCAGTGCCATACGCATGACCGCTAACGCAGTTATTTAACAATTCAACTTGGCCAATCGGGCCAGTTTATTTAGTTTTCAACTCGTACATGTCAACGCGCCGATCTTTCAGGTTAGTGACAGACCCTTCGTTGCGAACAAGTTTCAATTTCTCGAGATCCATATCGGA
>JAWWAT010000080.1:0-10189 GCA_033721635.1 Marinobacter sp.
CGGTACCCCGGCCGATGCCGGATAACCACATACTCTTCGGCCGGCTTTCGCTGTTCGCTCACAATCGTCCCTTGGGCATCAAGGCAGCAACGCCGGGGCCTCAAGCCCCATGGTTTCTCTCAGACCGAACATGATGTTCATGTTCTGGACCGCCTGACCGGCCGCACCTTTAACCAGGTTATCGATGACGGAAGAGACAATCACGATGTTGCTCTGTTCTTGCCTGTGCAGCGCCATGCGACACTGGTTCGCCCCGCGCACGCTCCGGGTTTCCGGATGGCTGCCAAAGGGCATCACATCGACAAATGGCTCGTCGGCAAACCGCTGCTCGAACAGGCTCTGGAGCCGATCAAAGTCCGCCGGGTTCTTCAGCTCCGCGTAAAGCGTCGCCTCGATGCCACGAATCATCGGAATAAGATGGGGAACGAAGGTCACACCTACGTCTCCGCCGGCAGCGCCGCACAATCCCTGGCGGATCTCCGGCAGATGACGGTGACCCGAGGCGCCGTAGGCCTTGAAGCTTTCACCGATCTCTCCGTGAAGCATGCCGATCTTGCCCTGACGGCCTGCGCCGCTGGCGCCAGATTTGGCATCGGCAATCAACCGGGAAGGATCTACCAGCCCTTGCTCCAGCAATGGCAGGAAGCCCAGTTGAACCGCCGTCGGGTAGCAACCCGGGTTAGCAACCAACTGAGCTGCGCGGATTTCATCGCGCACAACCTCCGGTAATCCGTAAACCGCCTTCTCCGCCCACTCCGGGCTCTCATGGGCCATACCGTACCAGTTGGCCCAGACATCCAGATCCTTCAGACGGAAATCGGCCGACAGATCCACCACACGCACACCGGCCGACATCAGTTCCGGCACCATTTTCATGGCCACACCGTGGGGCGTCGCGAAGAAAACCAGATCGCAGGCTCCAAGTACGGCGACGTCGGGCTCCGAAAACGCCAGGTCATAGTGGCCGCGCAAATTCGGATACATGTCCGCGACCGGCATGCCCGCCTCGGAACGAGAGGTTATGCAACTGACCGAAACTTCAGGGTGAACCGCGAGACTTCTCAACAGTTCCACACCGGTGTAGCCGGTGCCCCCAGCGATGCCTACTTTAATCACCATTTTCTCCAGCGACGTCGTGTCGAAATTAAGAAGCTTTGACGCAGTAGTCTACCATGATAAACCAATGACTTATTGCAGCCCTCAGGGCGACCGTTACAATGTTGTCAGAATCCCTCTGACCGACCACCCAAATCCACCGGAACTCTGGCCTCATGCAGAAAATCTGGTTCCAGATAACCGAGCATCTGATTCCTGTTTTCCGGCGTCGACTGTCCGGTGTTGACGCATTGCCGCAACTGGCCGTACTCGGCCTGCTGTCCGGATTGATCACCGGCGGCGTTATCCTGATCTTCCGCCTGGCTATCGAGTGGCCCCTGGAGCATTTTCTCCCCGGGGATGGCTCCGAATCCTTCGAGCAGCTGGATCTGTTGACCCGGGGACTCCTGCCCCTGGCTGGCGCGCTTGGACTGGGTCTGCTAATGCACCGCCTGGCTACCCATGACCGCAAAGTCGGGATCGTTCACGTTATGGAGCGCCTGAACTACCATCAGGGCTACATTTCCATGCGCAGCGCTATTGTGCAGTTCATCGCCGGCGTAGCCACCGTGGTCAGCGGTCAATCCGCAGGCCGGGAAGGGCCAGCCGTACATCTCGGGGCAGCCTTTTCCAGCCTGATGGGCCAGTGGATGCGGCTGCCAAACAACAGCATCCGGACACTCGTCGCCTGCGGCTGCGCAGCGGCCATTTCCGCCTCTTTCAACACGCCGATTTCCGGTGTCATTTTCGCCATGGAAGTGGTGATGATGGAATACACCATCGCGGGGTTCACGCCGATCATCCTGGCCGCCGTCAGCGCCGCGATCGTGACCCAGGTAGTCTATGGCGCGGAACCGGCCTTCAGCGTTCCGGCGCTGACCATGAACTCGCTACTGGAAATACCCTGGATACTCGCCATTGCCGTTATTATCGGCATTGCTGCCGCGCTGTTTATTCAACTCGTCGACTCCATGGGCAAGCACCACCACCGCCCGGTCCTGCTTCGCATCACTATGGCGGGGCTTCTGATGGTGCCATTCGCCATTTTCATCCCGGAGACCATGGGCATCGGTTACGACACCGTCAACGAGACCATTAATGGTGAACTCGGTTTCTGGCTTTTGCTCGGCGCCGGTGCAGCCAAACTGGTGATCACCTCGCTCTCCATAGGGTTGGGGATGCCAAGCGGCGTGATCGGCCCGACCCTGTTCATGGGGGCAACACTTGGAGGTGCCATGGGGCTGATTGGTGCCCAGATCATGCCCGAGTACGCGTCCTCTGTTGGTTTTTACGCCATGCTCGGCATGGGAGCCATGATGGGTGCCGTACTTCAGGCGCCACTGGCAGCCCTGATGGCGTTGATGGAACTCACGCGAAACCCCAACATCATCCTTCCTGGCATGCTGATCATTACCATCTCGAGCCTGGTAACCAGCGAGGCGTTCGGCAAGAAGTCTCTGTTTCTGACCATGCTCAAGAACCAGGGGCTGAGCTACCAGAACTCCCCGGTGATCCAGGCCCTGCGCCGGGTATCCGTTGGTGCCATCATGGACCGCAGCATACTCAGAACGGAGCGACACTTGACCGTGGAAGAAGCCCGCAAGGTTCTGAAATCGGAACCAAAGTGGCTGGTGGTTGAGGGCAGCAATGGCCCGACCGCCCTGTTACCGGCCGTGGACCTGGCCAGATACCTGGAGGACGCGGAAAAGCTGGCGGCCGAGGACGAGATCGAACCGCCGGAGTCCATTGATCTGATGGATATTCCCGCCAACCGCCGCGATGTCGCTCCGGTTCAGTATCAGGCCACTCTTGAGGAGGCCCTGCACGAATTCGATACAACCAATGCCGAAGCCCTTTACGTACAACGTCACGTGGCGCCGATGATCCAGCGGGTCTATGGCGTGGTGCTGAAAGCCGATATCGAGAGCTACTACCAATACCGACGGAGTTGACGAATGCTGTGGGTGAAAGCCTTCCATATTATTTCACTGGTGTGCTGGTTCGCCGGCATTTTCTATCTGCCCAGACTGTTCGTTTACCACGCGGCTTGCGAGGACGAGCCCGGTCGTGAACGCTTCAAGATCATGGAACGCAAGCTGTACCGGGGCATTACCACGCCATCGATGATCGCCACCGTTGTCTTCGGCGTCTGGCTGATCAGTTACAATGTGTCCGGCTATTTCAGCCAGGGCTGGATGCATGCCAAGCTGTTATTGGTGGCAATGCTGATCGTTTACCATTTTTACTGCGGCCACCTTGTAAAGGTCTTCCGGGACGACCAGAACACCAGAAGCCACGTGTTTTACCGGTGGTTCAATGAGCTGCCGGTCCTGATCCTGCTGGCCGTTGTTATCCTGGCTGTTGTCAAACCGTTTTGAGGAGCTGAGCCATTAAACGTTATACCCGACCCCAGGTTCTTATTCTTTCCGGCCTTGACCCCTCCGGCGGTGCCGGAATTCAGGCCGACATTCAGGCAGTCACCTCACTGGGCTGCCACCCCCTGCCGGTTCTCTCCTGCCTCACGGTTCAGGATACCCGCAACGTGTATGGCGCCGAAGCGGTATCGGCCGATCTGATTCGCCAGCAACTCCAGTGCCTTGCCGAGGACACCCCCATTCACGCCATCAAAACCGGCGCCCTGGGCAATGCGGCAGTGGTGGATGTGCTGGTGGAGTTCATCCGTGAACATCGGGGCATACCCGTGATCACCGATCCGGTCATCAAGGCCGCAGGTGGCGGCGACCTGGCCGATGACGAGCTTGTTACCGCCATGAAAGACAAGCTCTTCCCCCTGGCCGAGATGATTACGCCAAACGGTATCGAGCTGGCAATGCTCGGCGGCAGCGAAGACCCTGATCAGGCTGCCCGTAGGCTGTTGGAAGGCGGATGCGAATCGGTACTGGCAACCGGCGGGCATGGCACCGGCGTTCACATTATCAACACGCTCTACAACCACGGGCCAGAACCCATGCGCTGGGAGGTCGAACGCATCGGCGGCGAGTATCACGGTACCGGCTGCACGCTCGCGGCTGCCATTGCGGCCGGCAGGGCCTCCGGCCTGTCTCAACGTGCCGCCATTTCCCAGGCCCAGAATTACGTCCAGCGCGCCATTCTGCACGCTCTGGAAGTGGGCAAGGGCCAACCAGTTCCGGACCGGGGCATTCTGTGGGAACGATGAGCAAAGGGCTTCGTCCAGGCCTCTACGCCATAACGGACAGCGTGCTCACCCCACCGGAAACACTGGTCGAGTCGGTTGAGGCAGCGCTTCGGGGCGGCGCGGTCATGGTACAATATCGCGAAAAACACGCGCCGATGGCCGAACGACTCGCCCAGGCCAATGACCTGCAAGCTGTTTGCCGTAACGCCGGCGTGCCGTTGCTGATCAACGATGACCCGGATCTGGCAAAACGTGTGGGCGCTGCCGGAGTCCATCTGGGACAGACGGACGGCTCACTGACTGCCGCTCGCCAGTTGCTCGGTGACCAGGCCATTATCGGTATCACCTGCCACGCCGACCTGACATTGGCGCGGGCCGGGCTGGAAGCAGGCGCCGACTACCTGGCTTTTGGGCGTTTCTATACCTCGTCAACCAAACCTGGGGCACCGTCGGCATCCCCAGGTGTGTTGACCGAAGCAAAGCATTTCGGGCGCCCACTGACTGCCATTGGCGGTGTAACGGTAGAAAACGCGGAACCCCTGATTCGCGCCGGGGCCGACATGCTTGCCGTGGTTGGCGGCCTGTTTGGCGGCACGACTAATGACATTGAGCTGCGAGCCAGAGCTTTTGAACGCTTGTTCGCACGCCATCACCCACTTTTTTCACTTCCCGAATAACAGGAGCCCAGATCCATGACGCACTCCGAAACCCTGTTTGAACAGGCCCAGAAATACATTCCCGGTGGCGTGAATTCTCCGGTCCGGGCGTTTCGCGGTGTCGGTGGCACGCCCATTTTCTTCAAGCACGCCCAGGGCGCCTACCTGTACGACGAAGACGATCAGCGCTACATCGATTACATCGGTTCCTGGGGCCCTATGATTCTTGGCCACGGCGACCAGCGCATCAAGGATGCCCTGCATGCGCAGGTTGATCTCGGCGTTGGATATGGTGCGCCGACCGCCCTCGAAACCGAGATGGCCAAGAAGGTGTGCGAACTGGTGCCCTCCATCGAGCTGGTACGCATGGTGAATTCAGGCACCGAGGCCACCATGAGCACCGTTCGACTCGCCCGGGGCTACACCGGTCGCGACAAGATCGTGAAATTTGAGGGTAATTACCACGGCCACGTGGATTCCCTGCTGGTCAAGGCCGGCTCCGGCGCCCTCACCCTGGGTGTACCAAACTCTCCGGGCATCCCCGCCAGCCTGGCCGAGCACACCATCACACTGACCTACAACGACATGGACAGCGTTCGGGAATGCTTCCGGGAGATGGGCGACCAGATCGCGGCCATTATCGTCGAGCCAGTGGCCGGCAACATGAACTGCATTCCGCCGGTCCCGGGCTTCCTGGAAGGACTGCGGGAGGTGTGCGACGAACACGGCTCCGTTTTGATCTTTGACGAAGTCATGACCGGATTCCGGGTTTCCCTCGGCGGTGCGCAGGGCCTCTACGGTGTGACTCCGGATCTCACGGCTCTTGGCAAGGTGATCGGTGGCGGCCTGCCGGTCGGCGCTTTTGGCGGGAAGCGGGAAATCATGGAGCACATTTCGCCACTCGGCCCGGTCTATCAGGCAGGTACCCTGAGCGGCAATCCCCTGGCCATGTGTGCCGGCCTGACGACGCTGAATGCGATCTCCGAGCCCGGCTTCCATGACCGGCTGACCGAGAAAACCAATGCCGTTCGCGATGGCCTGAAGGAAGCCGCTGACGCCACCGGCATCCCGCTGACCGTGCAGAGTGCCGGCGCGATGTTCGGGTTCTTCTTCACCGAGGAAAGTTCTGTCACCCGCTTTGACCAGGTGATGGCCTGTGATGTCGAGCGCTTCAAGAAGTTCTTCCAGGGCATGTTGAAAGAAGGCGTGTACCTGGCACCCTCGGCGTTTGAGGCAGGCTTCACGACAGCGGCGCTGTCTGAGCAGGACATTGCCGATACTATAGCGGCCGCGAAAAAGGTTATGGCGACGCTCTGATCTTTCCGCCTTCCCTCATCGATGCCCCGCCGGCACGACATGTCCTGCGGGGCCATCCATGTGATGCGCATCACACTTCCACAGCGAACACACCCTTCTGGCCCTTCACGCCGTTGACTTACCACCGCGAGTGATCAAATGTTGATCTAATCTCTAGCGAGATGCTCTGACGGCACCAATCTAACAAACACAAGAATCAAGTCAGCGCACGGAAGCACTCAATCTGCCACGTTGCAGATGCAGTACGAGAAGAAAATCTCTGGAACAACCCGTTAGGTTGAGCCGCAGTTTGAATAACAAACACAACATCAAACTGTAGGAACGACAATGAAACTCTGGATCCAAGCACTGGCCCTGGCCCTGACTGTGGCCTGGTCTGCCCCCTCTGCCGCCTGGTGGTGGGACTCTACCCCTTCAAACTACACGGATACCCGTTACCCGGTTGTGCTTGTGCACGGCATGTTCGGCTTTGACTCCATTGCCGGCGTGGATTACTGGTACGGGGTCGCGGAGGATTTACGCAAATACGGCGCCGATGTGTACACCACTCAGGTCCCGGCCCTGGACAGCACCATCGCTCGCGGTGAAGCCCTGCTGCCTCAGGTACAGGCCATCGCTGCGGTGCACGGCAAGGTCAATCTGATCGGCCACAGCCATGGCGGCCCGACGGCCCGCTACATTGCCCGGGTACGCCCCGACCTGGTCGCGTCGGTGACATCCGTTGGTTCGCCCCATAGAGGTTCGCCGGTTGCAGACCTTATCTACGGCTCCCCCGCCGAAAGTCTGGCCGCGAGTCTGGGTAACGCACTCGGCGGGCTGATCGACCTGCTGTCCGGCGGCGGTTACAACCAGGACCTGCGCTCCAGCCTGGAATCGCTGACCACCCAGGGCAGCGCCGAATTCAACAACTTTGCACCGGCCGGCATTCCAGCCACCGCCTGCGGTGAAGGCGCTTACTCGGCAAACGGCGTGCGTTTTTATTCCTGGGGGGGAACCGGTGTTCTTACCAACGTACTGGATCCGTCCGACGCGCTTCTGGGCACCACCAGCCTCGCTTTCGGCTTCAGCCAGAACGACGGCCTGGTAGGCCGCTGCAGCAGCCGGTTTGGCAAGGTCATCCGGGACAATTACTTCATGAACCATCTGGATGAAGTAAATCAGGCCCTGGGTCTGCACAGCCTGTTCGAGACAGACCCGAAAGCGGTTTTCAAGCAACACGCCAACCGCCTGAAGAACGCCGGACTGTAATTGGGTAGCCCGCCTTCTGGCTTTGCTTTGCAGAGCTAGAAGGCGCCTTCCAGGGTCAACATCAGCGTCTGGCGCTGATAATCATACTGCGACAGACTGCTCCTGTTGTCCCGAACCAGCCACTCCCCCCGGACCAGCCACCGGCTGTCCAGAGACTTCTCCGCCAGCAATCCGATTTCCAGGCGGTTATCCTCCCTGCGGCCGCTCTCACCAGCTTCGCTCACCACCTGGTGGTCATCCCGATATCGGCTGTGGCGCACAGAGCCTGTTGCTCCGAGAGCCAGGTCAGGGTGCCAGCGATAGCGACCGGCAACCTCCAGAGTGTGGTGGGTGGGAGATACGCTGACAAATTCATCAACGGTTCGCAGATCACGCCGGTCGTTGATTTCCAGCGAGTATTCGCCGTCGAGCCGCCAGGATCCAAGATACTTGAGCGCGTGGAGGCGTGCCCGATACCACTGACCGTCGTAGGCTTCGAACCCGGAACCACCGTTCACGGTAGCGGTAGCCAGAGAAATGCCGCACTGGTCGGGGGCTGCCGGTAGCGAACATTGTTGCCAACGATAAAACCCCTCAATGCCGTATCGGGTCTCCAGGGATTCGTTGTCAAACCAGGATTTCACCAACGACACCAGGGCCCCTCGCTCACCTTCAGTCAAAATCTCGGACCAGCCCATCCTTCCCTGCAACACCCGGGTATCGTATTCGTGATTGGATGGGTGTTCGCGGGAATAGACGGCAGCGTCGAAGACAATGCGCGAGCCGTTGCCGACTGGTCGTTCGTGGGTTCCCGCAGCCAATGCTTCGAGGAAGGCGCCACCCTCGCTGGACGCCGCATCATCGGGCAAGCCGGCAATATTGGAATCGTAACCACCGGAGATGCCCAGATAACCGCGAATGGAGGGCTGGCTGGCGGAAGACGGAACTCCGCCGGCCAGTCTATTCAACTGGGCCCGGGCCAACGCCCGGATTTTGTCCGGAGCACTCTCCGCCGAGGCTTGCTCGAACCAGTGCCGGGCTTCCACAGGCTCGTCCCTGGCAAGCGCGACCAGACCAAGGTTATAACGGGCCAGGGCACCATCGGAGTCGTCCAACAGAGCACGAAAGGCCGATTCAGCGGCAGCATAATCGCCCAGTTGATAGCAGACAACGCCAAGGTTGTAGAAAAGGGAGGGGGAGGTGAGGCCTGCATCAACGGCACTCTGAAAGCGCTGTTTCGAAGCGTTCAGGTCTCCTGCTTCAAAGGCTTCAACGCCGGCACGAAAATCCTCCATGCCGGCTTCCATTTCCGACGCCTGAAGAACCATTGTGGGCACTAATGAAAGGAACAGGAACAGGGACAGGGCCCGCCAAAATACCAGCAAAAAGGTTTCTCCGGATTAATCCACGCGGGGCAGGAACGGTTACATCTCCGGCTTCAGCGATCCAACCCCGGTGCATCCGGTAATTCCGGGCGTTCAGGGCGGTCCGGACGTTCCGGCCGCTGCGGCAACTCAGGCCTGCCTTTGATAAATTCCCGGGACTGCCTGGCTTTTTCGGACATGGACTCACCAAACTCGCGTCCCCTTTCTCGGGCTTCACTCGCCGCATCCAGCCCCGGGGAGCCAGATTTACCCGGGTTGTCGGGTCTTTCAATAGCACGGGGCAACTCAATTTCCCGCACGACTGAATCGGTGAGCTCTGCGTCGTCGGTTACCATCCGCATGGTAACATCCAGATCATCATTAGCCAGAGCTGTTGCCGGAACAAAGAATCCTGGCATCAGAAATGCGACCAGCCTGGCGCTCAATGCAAGCCTATCTCTGATCATGATTCTGGACCCTCGACGGTCTGCTGTGGGTATTCCGGAATCGGCGCACGGAACGTTTTCTGGCGATCTCCGGTGTTCAAACGAGCCACCAGCTCTCCAGAACCGGGGAAAAGCAACTTCAATGGCAACGACAGTATGTTCTCGCCCGCATCGAGGCTCACCTGCCAGCTAAGCTCTCGCTGCCCCGGCCAGGATGCCACCTCCACATTGGGCGGGAGTTCCAGAGTCAGCGTGACATTTTCCAGAGCTTCACCGGAATGAAAGGCAAGGCGCACGACCTTTTCAACCGGCTTGGAAACTCTGATCGCCGGCTCTTCAGTAGCGCTTTCCGATACCGCAACGACAACGCCTTCACTGTCAGTCACACCACCCGGCTGTAAGAAGACACCAAGACCGATGCCCAGCGCGAGGGCTGCGGCAATGGCACCACCCAGCGCCCCGTGGCTCCATCCGGACTTCGAAGTGTCTGAATACCGGGCCGAAGACAAAACACGATTGTGGAAACCAGGGGAAGGTGACGGAACGCTGAACTGCTCCTGCAACGCCCGGTTCAGAGCACGCTCAGAAGCAAGCCACTCAGTACATGCCGGACAGGCAGCAATATGCCCCTGCACCCGGTCACGGGCGGGGGCGGAAAGCTCATTGTTAATGAAGGCGGGCAGATCCACCCGGATTTCGTTGCAGGACATTGTCATCACCTCATCCCCCCACACGTCCAGCCGGCTCGGTTGGTTCCAGCTCCCGCTGCAATTTTTTCCGCAGCGCTGCCCGACATCGGTGTAACCGCGATTTTACGGTCCCCAGCGGAATATCCAGCACCTCCGCGATGTCCTCCTGGCGCCAACCATCCACATCATGAAGCAACAAAAGAGTCCGCTGATCAGGTGTCAGTGTCATCATGACCCC
>JAWWAT010000081.1:0-10145 GCA_033721635.1 Marinobacter sp.
ATTGGCGGCCTCGGGGTTGCCCTCGTGGCAGGACCTCTGGGCTGTTTCGTGGTCTGGCGCCGGATGGCCTATTTTGGCGATACCCTGGCACATTCGGCGCTGCTGGGCATTGCCCTGAGCTTTCTGATCAGCGTGCCACTGAACCTTGGCGTCATCATTACCTGCGTAGTCCTGGCCATGGCCCTGGTGCTGCTATCCCGAACCAGGGCCCTGGCAACGGATACCTTGCTCGGGATTCTGGCTCACAGTGCGCTGGCCATCGGCCTGGTAACCCTGAGTTTCATGCCGGATGTCCGGGTGGACCTCACAGGCCTCCTGTTCGGAGATCTTCTTGCCATGAGCCGTGAAGACCTGCTGTGGATCTACGGTGGTGCGGCGTTGATTCTGGGCCTGCTGGCAATGCTCTGGCGGGGATTGCTGATGAGTACGATCCACGAAGAGCTCGCCAGGGTAGAGGGCGTGGCTGTTGAGCGTCTCCGTCTGGTGCTCATGCTGATGTTTTCGCTGGTCATCGCCGTGGCCATGAAAATCGTCGGGGTGCTGCTGATTACTGCGTTGCTGATCATTCCCGCGGCGACCGCCAGAAGACTGGCCCACAATCCAGAGATCATGGTGGCCATGGCGATCGGGTTCGGTTTTGTTGCGGTCAGCGGCGGCCTCAGCCTGTCCTGGCATCTGGACACACCGGCCGGCCCATCCGTTGTTGTGACGGCTTTCGCCGTTTTCCTTCTGGTCTACGGCGCCGCCGCCAAAGTCCGGACCTGAGCATTTCCCTCTCTTCCGGAGCTGGACTAGAGTAAAGGAGTACAGTCGGTCTGTTCTGAGGGTACAGACCCAGCCGAAAAGGACGCCCGGCATGGAAAGCTCAGCTCCAGCCCGGTTCCGCAGACCGTTACTATGGCCAGGGCTCTGGATCCCCCTGATTCTGGTCGCAGCCGGGCTGCTGGTAACCGGCATTACCGCAAATATCGAAGCAAAGCGGGCCATGGCCCTCGCTGAGGCGCGTTACTATGCCCAGCACCAGGCCCTGGTCAATCACCTGCTGGCCAACGCGCCGGATCAGCAGGGTGCGGGTGACAGCAACCAAGCCGTCTCGGCCTGGCTCCAGGCTTTATTTACCGACGCGCTGCCGGATTCCCTGGGTTTGCGTATCGATACCGTCGAACGACACACCAAAATGCCCCTGTTGGAGATTCGAACCAACGGTTCGATGGACCCGACCCGGGCACTGCGAACTGAAGTGTCTCCGCTGGACCAGAACTGGATACTCACCACTGTGCCTTCGCCCGAAGGGCTGGAAGAGGTCGCCCGCGCTTCAGCGCGCACTGTCTGGGTCGCCGGTTTCATCCTGTCAGTCGTCGCCGCCTCGCTCGCCCTGTTGCTCAACCGCCGGCTTCATCGACAGTTGCTGCACATCCATGGCCTGGAACAGAGGGAAATCGGCGCTGACCACCAGATCGCCAACTTTCAGGTCGAAAAGTCGATACTGCGTCGGGCGCTGAATGACAGCGAGCAGCGAAGCCGTGATCTGGTGGCCCTGTCCGGAGCCGTCATCTGGGAACTGGATGAAAATGCCAGGATCGGCTTTGTTTCACCGCAAATCGCCGAACTGCTCGATCGGGCACCCGCCGACCTTGTGGGGCAGCCCCTCGAAGAGCTGGTTGCACCAGCCTCTCAGGACAATTTCCGACGGTGCCTGGCGGCCGCTCGGAGTGACAGTACCATTGAGCGGATTGATCTTGCCCTGATTCACCGGGACCAGGAGGCGGAGGTACCAGTCGTGCTCAGGGCCCGTGCACTGAAAGATCTGGTCCACGGCCTGTCAGGCTTCCGGATTAGTACACTGCCACGATCGGCAGTCTAGTCGAGAGTCTTGTGGGTACCATCACACAGGGGAGCATTGCCGGTCTGCTTGCACCCACAGAACCAGACCCACTCCTTCTTCTCCGCCTCGTACTTCACCGGTGTTATACCGGTCCCCTTATGGGAGCCGTCACAGAATGGCTGGCTGCCACTGCGGCCACAGGCACACCAGAAATAGTTCTTTCCTGCATCCACCATCACAGAGAAAGGTGTTTTGCTGGCAACCACCGGTTTTTCATCCGACATAATCTGCTCCCCACATCATGACTGTACTGAACCAGTATAGACACTCCTGCAGACACAGGGCGCTCAGAGGGGCCTGACGATATCCGCGAGGCGCCCGGTTTCGATGAGCTCCATAAACTCGTCACCCAGCCGGTCGCTTTCGGCAATGGCCGATCGCCAGGCCCGCTCCCGACCGGCGTCATCATCAACATAGCGCTCGAAGTCCTTCCGGTCCGGGAGTTTTCGGTCAGGCAGGGATTCCAGGTAGTTCCTGGAGGGTGCAACCAGCAGTACATCCTGTAACCGGGTGGCGTCGCCCCGCCGCCAGGGCAAGGACTTGTCGAACCAGCCGGGTACCACCTTATCGGTGAAGTGCGGGTATAGCACCACCCCGGCCTGCTGGTAGGGCAGATCCAGGTGATAGTCCAGCAGACCACCGTCACGGTAGGTCCCTTCGGGGGCGCCGGGAATATTGCGGACGCCGGACATGACCAGGGGAATGGACGCGGAAGCCAGAAGTGCGGGCATCAGGTTCTCGCGGGACAATGCCACTTCGTGGCTGGGGAAATCCACCAGTTTCGCTACAGGCGCTTTCAGGCGTGCGTCGTGGATGATTCCTCGTTCCATGAAACGGCCCAGATGCCGGCGACTGACCATATTGGCGCTGATGGCGCTCATCAGACCAAGCCCCAATCGTCCGCGAGCGTCTTCCGCCAGCATGCCCAGGCTGCGGACGACCACAACGTTGAGCCGGTACCAGGGGTGGTTCAGAATGGCGTCTTCCCGACCACCGAGCAGTTCCTCCAGGAACAGTACGCTCTTGCGGCTCACTTCGGCCGCACTGACGCCTTTGGCAAACCGCTGGGTGGTATAGAGTTCAGCCAGCCGACCGAGCTGGCTTTTCGGGTCATCAGAGGAAGCCACGGCGGCAAAACGCCAGCTACCAATTGACGAGCCTATCAGGGATCGCTCCTGGGGTACCCGCGGCAGCCAGTCTCCGAATATGGCCTTGTCCAGGCCACTTATTCCCAGAGCCTTGGGGCCTCCGGCTGCGCCCGGAATCACGTGCACGTCTTCCGGGGACAAAGGTTTTTCCTGGAGTCGTTGCATGGCGCGCCGGCCGGCCCGGATGGTCAGAGCCGGTTCTCGGGTGTGAATAGCAGTCATAGGATGGTCCCTGGGCATATCCCTGAAATAGTTCCGCGGAGTTTAGCGAAGTGGACAAGGCCGGGCCAACTGAACAAAACTTATGGTGGTCATAAACAACGCTGTCTGCTTAATTAAAGAGATGACCATGCTAAACTTCACGAAGATCCCGGCACAGGACGCGGGCGGATACGACTCAGACAGCGGGAGTATGCTGTGAATTTTTCGGTACCACCCTCTACCCTTGCAACCAACCCGACCCTCGCAGTGCTGGGCTTCAAACGCCAGCTGGTTTATCACCTGCATTTCTGGGCATTTATCGCCGTCGCGCCTCTGGTCATGGTGCAATGGCAGCAATCCCATTACCTGCTGTCAGCAATGCTGGTTCTCTTCGCCGCCAATGCCCTTCTGGTCATCGCGTTTCTCCGGTTCCGCGGCACCTATTTTCTGAAAGGCCGATTGTTTCCCCTGCTCGCGGTAGCCTGTGCCGCTTATTCGACACATATCAATGGTCACGCCGGCCTCTACTGGGCCTACCCTGCCGCCACGGCCCTGTTTTTCCTGCTGCCGTTGAGAGAAGCTATTAGTAGCAACACTATCTTTGTAGTTGTGATGGCAGTCGTGTCCTTTCTGCGCTTTCCCGAAGCCGACTTTTGGCGAATCACCTTTTCCCTTGGCCTGACCTGTCTCTTTGCCATGATTTTTGCCTTTCTGGTGGGCAAACTGCAGCAGGAGCTCACGCGGTTGGCCACCACCGATCCATTGACCGGCTGCCTGAACCGCTCTCAGCTGGCAGATATCCTGAACAGTCAGATTCAGATGAGGGAACGTTATGAGCGGGTATCCAGCCTGATTCTGCTGGATCTGGACTACTTCAAGACCATCAACGATCAGTGGGGCCACCTGGCGGGCGACAAGGTACTGACGGAAATGGCACTGCGTCTGCGGGCTCGCCTCCGGGAAAGCGATCAGCTGTTCCGGATCGGTGGTGAGGAATTCATGATCGTGTTGCCGGAAACCCGACAGAAAGATGCCGATGTGTTGGCCCATCAGCTTTTGACCAGCATCAGCGCGCGGCCTTTCCTTGAGGACATCAAGGTAACGGCCAGTGCCAGTGTCGCGGAGGTCAGCAAGGGCGAAACCTGGTCAGTCTGGCTGAACCGGGCGGATCAGGCGCTTTACGAAGCCAAGTCCCGGGGTCGTAACCAGGTGGTTAATGCCGCTCGACCGCTGCCCGTTGTGGGGCGCGGCGCCGAGGACATGCTCGATCCCGCGTCGGGCTGAAGCGCACTACCTGCAACGCCTATTGATCGCAGCGTTTACGAAACTCCCGGTAGGCGCTGAAAACCTCCCAGGGACACTCGAAATGCGGGTAGTGCCCGATGTTTCGCAGAGTGACCACATCGCCATCAGGTATCAGCTCGCGATACCGACGTGCCATGCCGGCTCCGGAGACAGGATCGGCCGTACCGGAGATCAGTCGCATGGGTTGAGTCGCTTTCTGCAGCGCGCCAACCCAGCGATTCCGGTGACAACGGCGTTCTTCCATGAACTGGATCAAGTGGTGCAGGATGCCCCGGCCGTTGTTGTAGGTCAGCAGGTGCCAGAAATCCTCCATGTCCTGGCGGTCCGGCGGATTCTGGCTGCCGAACAGCCGGCGGAAGTTGCGCTCGAAACTGCGCCGTGTCAGGCCTCGACTGATCAAACCGCCAAAGGGACTTCTCAACAACTTCTGGATCAGCAGCGGATTGTGGACTTCCGGGAAGAGGGCACCGTTCAAAAAGCAGACACTGGCTATCCGGAAAGGTAGCCCGCCTTCCTGCTCCCGGGCCAGGAGCTCCTGAGCCACACTGCAACCATAGTCATGCACCAGCAGGTGCACCGACGAGAGGCCCAGCCCCTCAATCCAGCCCTGAAACAGGTCGGCCTGATCTTCGATGCTGTAATCGTGATCGGAGGGTTTGTCGGAAAAACCGAAGCCCAGCATATCCAGAGTCAACACATTGTGCTGCTGAACCAGCATCGGCCAGAGACGGTTCCAGTCCCAGCTGGCGGTCGGAAAACCGTGAATCAGAATCAGCGGATCGCCCGAGCCTGCCATCCGGCTGAAGATGGCATGACCCTCGAAACTGAACCACTTACCTCCCTGTTGCCACCCTTCAAGGGTGCCCTCCTCGTGCCCCGTGGCGGAAACCCCACCGACGGTAGGCATCACCTCTTCCATGTATTGCCCCCAGCGAACATTCACAGCATGAAACTGTAGAATAAACCAGCCACCACTGCCATAGCCCCAGCGCCCAAAACACAGGGCATGACAGCCAAAGTGGTCTTTTCCGCTATTGCCTCCGTAAACCGTAGAGATGCCGGGCAAATTGCCTTAAGCTTTGGCCCCTGTAAGACACTGCCAACCGGATAAGACTATGAGCAAACTCCTTGACGACCTCTCCGGTCACTTTCGTGCCATTATCGACGGCCTGGGCGAAGACCCTGACCGTGAGGGTCTGCAAGACACCCCCATGCGCGCTGCCAAGGCGATGCAATTCCTGACCTGCGGTTACCAGCAGGACCTGGGCGACCTGGTCAACAATGCCGTTTTCGAATCCGCCATGGATGAAATGGTCGTGGTCCAGGACATCGAGCTGTACAGCATGTGCGAGCATCACATGTTGCCATTCATCGGCAAGTGCCACATCGCCTACCTGCCCGCAGGCAAAGTGCTGGGTCTGTCCAAATTCGCCCGCATCGTCGACATGTACGCCCGCCGCCTGCAGATCCAGGAAAACCTGACCCGGCAGATTGCTGAAGCCATCGAAAGCGTCACCGGTGCCAAAGGCGTGGCGGTGGTGATCGAGGCGCAACACATGTGCATGATGATGAGGGGCGTGGAGAAACAGAATTCCCGCATGAAAACGTCGATGATGCTGGGGCAGTTCCGAAAATCCCAGGCCACTCGCACCGAGTTTCTGACCCTGATCAGTAACAACCGCTGAAGCACCTGACCCTAGGGAGGCCGCATGACAGACGTCCACGGGAATCATCTCGCCAAAGTCCGCATAAAGGATCTGCTCCTGAGAGCCTATATCGGCATAAAGGAGGAAGAGATCAATAATCAGCAAGACGTGTTGATCAACGTCGCGCTGACTTACGATGCCTCTGAGGCGGTAAACCGGAATGAAATCTCTGCCGCCCTCAACTATCGCACCATCACCAAGCAGATCATTCACCATGTGGATGGCAATCGCTTCGCCCTGCTGGAGCGCCTGACCCACGAGGTCCTGACCATCGTCATGGAGC
This sequence comes from Marinobacter sp., assembly GCA_033721635.1. GTDB lineage: Bacteria > Pseudomonadota > Gammaproteobacteria > Pseudomonadales > Oleiphilaceae > Marinobacter. The sequence goes on from JAWWAT010000081.1 coordinate 6,529, forward strand.
ACGAGGCGGTCCAGTGGGCCGAGGTGGAAATCGACAAGCCCCACGCGTTACGCTACGCGGAATCCGTGTCTGTCTGTCTTCAGGCACACCGTTAATTCAGTGAGGCTTTGCCAGCACCATGCCCAGCAATACCCCGGAACAGATGCGTCACATCCTGACGACCGTCAGGACCATTGCCCTTGTTGGCGCCAGTGAGAAAACCAGCCGCCCCTCCCACGAGGTCATGGAATTCCTTCAGGACCACGGCTACCGGGTTATCCCGGTGAATCCCCGGCTGGCCGGCCAGAAGGTACTTGGCGAGACCGTTTACGCCGACCTGCACAGCCTGCCCGAACCGGTGGACATGGTGGATATGTTTCTTGCCCCTGAGCGCACGGATGCGATTATTGATCAGGCTATTGATCTCAAAATTCCGGTGGTCTGGCTGCAGATCGGCGTGATCAATGAAGAAGGTGCTGCCCGGGCCGAGGACCTCGGACTGACCGTGGTCATGGATCATTGCCCGAAACAGGAGATTCCCCGTCTCGGCATTGCCAGACGGCCTCAGGATTGAGCTGGATCAGGAACTGCGTCACAGATTGAGAACGCCACTGTAACCACCCCCCCGGGTCTGACATAATCGGGCCATATAAGTGTTTCCCGCACTTTCACCCCACCAGCAATTGATGGCGGTAACCGATCGATATGGTTCATTATTATGCTGGCGCCGGAAAGTTTACGGCACCACCGTTGCAACTCTCGGAGTAAACTGTGGATCAACCCACGTCTCCCCCCAAGGCTGTCGTTTCAGGGCTCTTGAGCCCGGCGTTTCCGGTGGTGATTTTCCTGGTTTTCCTGGGGCTGGCCGCCGGCCTGCGCTACGGCCTGGTTCAACAGGACAAGAGTCAGATCGAAGCCAATCTGGCCAACGAAGCCCGGGCCATGGCCAACCACCTTGAGCGGGAATTTCTGATTCACGCCCAAGCCATCCGGCGCATGGCCAAACGCCTGGAGGCAGATCCTGCCAAAACCGAACAGGAGTGGCGGCGGGATGCCCGCAACTACCTCGACGACTTCGGCGTTTACCAGGCTATCGAGTGGATCGACTCCGATTTCGTTATCCGCTGGCTGGAGCCGATAACCGACAACGAAGAGGTCATCGGCTACAACGTCGCCTTCAACGAGGAACGCCGCCAGGCACTGGAACGGGCGAAGCAGTCCGGCACCTGGGATCTCTCCGGTGTGATCAATTTGCGCCAGGGCGGCAAGGGCCTGGTGATCTATGCGCCAGTGGGTGCCGGTGCCGAGAATAACGGTTTTATGGCCGGCGTGTTCAGAATGGAAGTGCTGGCGCGCCAGCTTCTCACTGAGCGGGTCCTGGAGTCCTTCCGGGTCGAGATTCGTGAGGCCGGCGAGGTGAGCTATGAACTGAACGTGTCCCAGCCAATCAGTCGCGACTTTGCACACACCCAGGACGTAAATTTGCCAACCCTGGATTGGACACTGACCCTGCGCCCTTCGACCGAGTGGGTGGAAAACCAATACAGCTATTGGCCGGGGATGACTTTCGCAACCCTTCTGCTGATGGGTCTTCTGACCAGTCTGACTACACTGCTGGTGCAACTCATCCTGAAGCGCAACCGTGCACTGCTGAAGACCCGCCGGGAACTGGATCAGGAAATCGAGCAACGGACCGCGATCCAGAAGGACCTGGCGCGCCTGGAATCCACCGACACTCTCACCGGTCTGGCCAACCGGCGCTTCTTTATGGAAGACCTGTCCCACACCCTGAACATTGCGGATCGCCAGATGCGCCAGGTTGCCCTGGTGATGCTGGACCTGGACCGCTTCCAGACCCTCAACGATTCCCTCGGCCACCAGTTCGGGGATGAACTGCTGATCAAGGTGTCCGAACGGCTGAACCGTCTCAGCAATGAACGGCTCCTGGTGGCCTACTCCGGGGGCGATGAGTTCATGTTCTGCCAGCAACAGGTGGACGATATTGACGACATCATTCACCTGCTAGGTCAGATCAAACAGTGCTTTGATCAGCCTTTCGATGTTCAGGGGCAGTCCCACAGCATTACCGCCACCATGGGCGTGGCGGTCTACCCGCAGAGCGGTCTGGACGCGGATACGCTGTTGCGCAATGCCGATATTGCCCTCTACCGGGCCAAGGAACAGGGCCGGAATACCTACCAGTTCTACACCGAGGGCATGCAGGAGCGGGAAGTCATGCGCCTGGAACTGGACAAGGATCTGAGCCAGGCCCTGGCCAACAACGAGTTCGTGCTCTTCTACCAACCCCAACTGAATCTCGCTACCGGTGAAATCCAAAGTGTTGAGGCGCTGATCCGCTGGCGCCACCCACGCCGCGGTCTTCTGCCGCCAGTGGAATTCATCCCTCTGGCGGAGGAAAGCGGCCGTATTACCGATATCGGGCGCTGGGTGGTCATGGCGGCCTGTCGGCAGCTGGCGGCGTGGAAAGGCACGCCCCACGAGGGGCTGCGTATCGCGGTCAATCTCTCGGGCCGGGAGCTGGACGACGAGGATCTGGTCGACCACGTTCGGGAAGCCCTGGCGGCGGAGAATGTGCCGGCGGATCGCCTGGAGGTCGAACTCACCGAGGAGATCTTCATCCAGAATATCGAGCACAACCGGAACCAGCTTGCCCGCCTGCACCAGTTGGGTGTTCACCTGGCCATTGATGATTTCGGGGTGGGCTACTCGTCGCTTGGTTACCTTCGGGATTTCCCCGTCGACCTGCTGAAGATCGACCGGTCGTTTATCACGGAAGTCACGGAACGCCATGACGATGCGGTGATCACCCGGGCGGTGATTAACCTGGCCCACAACCTGGGGATTGAGGTGGTGGCCGAGGGCGTGGAAACCGAGGAGCAGCTGAGCTTCCTGAAGAATCACCGGTGCAACTTCGCCCAGGGTTATCTGATCAGCCGCCCGATCCCGGTCTCCGACCTTGAAAAGGCTCTGGCTTCTGGCGTTCTGGTGGTGGGCATTACGGCCGATTCCGGATTGTAATTGCCGCGCGCCGTCCCCAAGATACGGATAAATCCTTCAGGTGAGACTCTATGGCTGCGCAATACCTGACTCCGGAACAGGACGATAAAATCCGCCAGTGGGAACGCTGGAACCGGAACTATTTCATTTTCGCGTTCGTGGCGCTGACCATCATTCTGGTGTTCAGCAGTCAATTGGGGTTGTCCAGTGGTGAAAGCTGGGGCCCTCTGGGTGTTCTGATCGCTGCACTGATCACGCCCATCATTGTTCTGCAGCTGAAGCTGGCGTGTCCGGCCTGTGGCCATAAACTTGGCTGGCAGGCGAAGCTGATGGCGCCGGATCAGTGCAGGACCTGCGGGACGTTTTTGCACTCGCGAAACTAACTGTCAATCCAATGAAAAGATGGGCCCCGTCCAAAAATAAAGCGGTGGACCAAGCGGAGATTCGCAGAAACATGGCCGAGTTCATTCCACAAACAGACAGCAAGCATAGGCGCTCCAAGGCCTAGATTAGCATTTGGATTTTTCAAGAGAGACCATCACGCGTTCCGGGGTCAGGCGGAGTCCCCAGAATGTCCAGCCCTGTCCCAAGTTCCCGTTCAATAGCTCTTCCAGCAGGAA
>JAWWAT010000082.1:0-10135 GCA_033721635.1 Marinobacter sp.
GGTCATGCCGATACCGATCATGATGATGAACAGAGCAATCGGCAGTCCTGCCGAGATAAGCGGGCTGGATTCCACAACACCTCCGGATGTTTTTGTTTTTACTGCAACCAACCGATGAAAAGTAGCACACACTCTTCCCTTTCGGGAGCTTTCAACGGCAACAGCGTGTAACGGTTAAACGCTGCAAAACCGGGAAGTTTGTGGCCTCAAGCATCGTGTCCAGAAGCAGTTGCAAGTATACTTGCATCAGACAATTAAAATACCTGGACACTCGTGGAGACACACAAGGAATGAAACGCCTGGGAACCCTGGATGCCTCGTGGCTGGCCGTAGAATCTGAAGACACCCCCATGCACGTGGGCAACCTGCAGATCTTTTCGCTACCGGAGGACGCCCCTGAAACCTTCCTCCGGGACATGGTGACCCGCATGAAGGAAACCGGCGATGTAGCGCCCCCCTGGGGTTTAAAGCTTGCCTGGTCCGGAGCGTTGGGTCGGGTATTGGCGCCTGGCTGGAAAGTCGACAAAAAAATCGATCTGGATTACCACGTGCGTCACTCGGCACTGCCGCGCCCGGGCGGTGAACGGGAACTCGGCATACTGGTATCCCGCCTGCATTCCAACCCTCTGGATTTTTCCCGCCCGCTCTGGGAATGCCACGTCATTGAAGGGCTGGAAAATAACCGGTTTGCGCTCTATACCAAGATGCATCATTCCATGATTGATGGCATCAGTGGTGTGCGTCTGATGCAACGGGTGCTGACAACCGATCCCGATAAACGAAACATGCCGCCGCCCTGGTCAGTGCGCCCGGAACGTCGCCGCGGCAGCAAGTCCGACCCAGAGGCCAGTGTGCCCGGGGCCGTTTCACAGGCCATGGAAGCCCTGAAACTGCAGGCAGATATGGCGCCACGCTTGTGGCAGGCAGGCAACCGGCTGGTTCACTCTGTTCGCCATCCCGAGGATGGCCTCACGGCACCGTTCACCGGCCCTGTATCCAAGATCAATCACCGGGTGACCGGGCAGCGCCGGTTCGCAACCCAGCACTACCAGCTGGACCGGATCAAGGAGCTTGCCCACGTTTCCGGCGGCTCCCTGAACGATATCGTTCTGTACCTCTGCGGCACCGCCCTCAGGCGCTTTCTGCTGGAACAGAATGAACTCCCGGACGTTCCCCTCACCGCAGGCATTCCGGTCAACATCCGGCCGTCCGATGACGAGGGAACAGGTACCCAGATCAGTTTCATGATCGCTTCCCTGGCGACCGACGAGGCGGACCCGCTGACCCGCCTGCAGAGCATCAAGTCATCCACCCGCAGGGCGAAAGAGCATCTCCAGAAGCTGCCCAAAAGCGCCCTCACCCAGTACACCATGCTCCTGATGTCGCCCTACATACTGCAGCTGATGTCCGGCCTTGGCGGTCGGATGCGGCCGGTATTCAACGTCACGATTTCCAATGTGCCGGGACCCCAGAGAACGCTCTACTACGAGGGCGCGAAACTGGAAGCCATGTACCCTGTCTCTCTCATTACTCACGGTGGCGCTTTGAACATCACCTGCCTGAGCTATGACGGATCACTTAACTTCGGCTACACAGGCTGCAGGGATACCCTGCCAAGCATGCAGAGACTGGCGGTTTATACGGGTGAAGCACTGGACGAACTGGAAAGCCTGATTCTGCCGCCAAAGGCCAAACCGAAAACTGCGGCCAAGCCCCGGGCTTCTCGCAAGCCTTCGGCGAAGAAAAGTAAAGCGGAGTGATAGAGCAGGTGGTCAGCCCGCACTTTGCCAGTGGGCCGCACCCACGAAAATCAGTTGAAGGAAGCGGGTGGTCCGCTTCCTGATCTGCTCGATCTGATAGTCGTCGTCCGCTGATACGCCGAGCAGATCGGTCAGGCTGAAGGCAACACTTCGCACTACCAGATCACAGGTCATGTCCAGATCCTGGTCGGTCAGGTGATCCACCAGCCTCATTCTGCGCAAATCGTTGGCAAGCTCACTGGCAAAGAAACGCATCTCGCTCCGGATACCTTCCTGCACCGCCCTGCTTTCACCGGCCAGCCCTTGAGCCATAAACAGGAAAAAGCTCCGGTTCGCCTGGGCGTGGCTGATGAAGATCGCCACCGATTCCTCGATCAGTTTGTCCGCCTGCAACACGTTTGCCCGGGCTTCTCGCATCATCCTGCGCAGCACCAGCCCCAGCTCATCCACAAGCTGCAACCCCAGATCGTCCATATTGCGGAAATGCCGGTAAAACGAGGTGGGTACCACGCCTGCCTGACGTGTCACTTCCCGGATACCAAGGCTGGCGAAATGCCGACCCTTGCCTACCAGGGTTAATGCCGCGGTCATCAGTTTCTCGCGGGTTTCACCCGGCTTTCGTCGTTGTTTTTCCGCCATCCCTTATCCATGCCGCCTGCCGTTAGCCAATGGCTCACAAGTGTACACATCCCAAAAAATAAAAGTACAGAATGCTTGTCATTTTGAGCCATTACCTGTCGGGCCGTTGTATGCGCAAGCATCCGTGTGTACAGTCGTACACATAAGTGAACACTTGTACACACGGACAATTGAAAGCCTCAGGGAGGCACCCAGAATGTTAGCGAGACATACACAGCATAAAGCTCTTCAATGGCTTGGCAGGCAGCTGTTTAACCGGGAAAATCCAGAGGCGTTTTTCGATCCTCTGCTCGAACGCATCAACCCCATGTGGGTACAAGAGTACACACCGGCCAGAGTCGAGCAGATTGTTTCTGAAACCCGAGACACCATAACGCTGGTTCTGAAACCCGCCCGCCGCTGGTTCGGCTTCCTCGCGGGTCAGCATGTGAACATCTGTGTTGAAGTTGATGGAATTCGCCGCAACCGCACATTCAGCCTTTCAAGCTCGCCCCTACTCTGGCAGGAACAGGGACTGGTTACCCTGACAATCAAACGCTTTCCCGGCGGACTGGTGACCAACTGGATTCACGATCACCTGAAAACCGGTGCAATCGTCGGTATGGGCGAGGCCTTTGGGGACTTCCGGATACCCGAACCGGCCCAACCGGTTTTGTTTATTGCCGGGGGCAGCGGGATCACCCCGGTGCTGAGCCAGCTTGAAACCATGGCGGCCCGGGATTACCGGGCCCCGGTGACATTGCTGTATTTCGTTCGGACCCGCAATGATGTCATCGCCCGCGAAAAACTGCGGGCCCTGGCGGCACGCTACAGCGCCCTGACCCTGAATATCATTGCCACCAACGAGTCGAAGGAACCTCGCTATCTGAGTGACCGGGATCTGGATGCAGTACCGGGCATCAAGGCCCGCCAAATTTATCTGTGTGGCCCCAAAGGCCTTATGGATCTGGCTCAGGATCTGCTCTATCAACGCGGATTTTCCGAAGCAGATATTCACAGCACTTTCTTCTCCGTGCCACGTGCAGATCTGGGAAACGAAACGCTCGGTGGTGAGGTTCAGTTTGCGGGCAGTCAGATGGAGGTCGGTTCAGAGGGCGATGCCACCTTGCTGGAAATCGCTGAGGCCGCCGGGTTGACCCCGCGACACGGTTGTCGCATGGGGATCTGCCACCAATGCAGTTGTCTGAAAACCCAGGGGACCGTGATCAACCGTCTGACCGGCCAAGCCTCCGGGCCCGGCGAGGAGAATGTTCAGCTTTGCATCTCCGTTCCCCGGGGGCCGGTCTCACTCGACCTTTAAGAATCCACACCCCATTTTATCCCGGAGCCCTACCAGGGCACCGCAGGGAGTATGAACATGAAGCAGATGACCGAAGCACAACTCGCAGAACTTGAAACCGATCTGAACGCAATCAGGGAGGAGGTTCTGGCGGACCTCGGAGAACGGGACGCACGATACATCCGGAGGATGGTCCGACTGCACCGGAGTCTGGAAGCCGGCGGCCGTATCATGATGCCCTTTGGTTTCCTGCCACCAGTGTTCGTTGCCGCCACGGCAACTCTGGGCGTTGCCAAGATCCTGGAAAATATGGAGATCGGCCATAATGTCATGCACGGCCAGTATGACTGGATGAACGACCCAAGCCTGCATTCCCAGACCTACGAGTGGGATACCGTGTGTTCAGGCGACTCCTGGCGCCGCACTCACAACTACGAGCACCACACCTACACCAACATCATTGGCAAGGACCGTGACTACGGCTATGCCTTGTTGCGACTGACCGATGACGAGCCCTGGAAACCCCGGCACACACTGCAGTTCATCAATTACATCCTGCTTAGCGTTTTCTTTCAGTGGGGCGTGGGGCTGCACGAACTGGAAACCGAGAAACTGCGGAGCCGGGAAATCAGCTGGCGTGAAAAGCTGCCCTTTCTGAGAGAGTTCGCCCGCAAGGGAGGCCGACAGGCCTTCAAGGATTATGTCTTCTTCCCGCTGCTCACCTTCCCGGTGGCTCCCATCGTTCTGGCGGGGAACGTGGGCGCCAACCTGGTCCGCAACCTCTGGTCATCCACAGTCATTTTCTGTGGTCATTTTACTCAGGATGCGGAAACCTTCACCGAGGAGCAGTGTGAAGGTGAGAGTAAAGGCCACTGGTATTTGCGCCAGCTAACAGGCTCCTCAAATTTCACCGGTGGCCGCTGGCTGCATATTTTGAGTGGGCATCTGAGCTATCAGGTGGAACACCACGTGTTTCCGGACCTGCCGGCACATCGGTATCCGGAGATTGCCGGGAAGGTTCAGGCGGTATGTCGAAAACACGGCATTCATTACAATACCGGCAGTTTTGCGAAGCAGTACGGCACTGTGGTGAAGCGGATACTCAGATATTCTCTGCCGGAGAGAGTGATGGGGCTGGCCAGGGCGAGCTGAAAGGTCAGGACTGGCCAGGCGCCCAAACGCACCTGGCCTCCTCAGGCTATCTGAAGCAATCTCAAAAGCTGGGGCTGGTGTTGATCCTGGATAACATCAGCCAGCGTGTACTTGTCCAGCACCTCAAGAAAGGCCTTCAACGCCTCCCCGAACATCGATTTCAGGCCACATACCGGTGTTATCTTACAGGCATTCTTTGAAGAAAAGCATTCCACGATGCTCAGGTCCTGTTCGGTTTCCCGTACCAGGATACCGACGTTAATATCCGACGGCGCACGATGCAGACGCATGCCGCCCTTCTTACCCCGGATGGTTTCAATGTAGCCCTTTTTGTTCAGCTGATGCACCACCTTCATAAGGTGGTTTTTGGAGATATCATAGCTGTCGGCGATTTCCTGAATGGTCGCCAGACGATCACCCTGCACCGCCAGATAGATCAGTACGCGAAGTGAGTAATCCGTATAACGGGTGATGTGCATTCAATACTCCAGTCGTTTATGCAATCGTCTAATAAGAGGGTCGAGTTACCAGATAACAGGCGGTGCCACACAAAAATACGCCAGAAATGCCCAACACCATCCCTGACGCTCCCAACGCAACCAACATTCCCCAACTCAGGGCCATCATGCTGCACGCCAGCACCTTCGCCCGTGCCGGAACTGCCCTGCGTGTACGCCACTGATCAATGGCAGGGCCGAACCTGGGATGGTCTTCGAGCCACTGAGCAAAAGCCGGAGACCCCTTGCTGGCAAAAAATGCGGCCAGCAGTACAAAAGGCGTGGTGGGCAACAATGGCAGGACCACTCCTGCAGCAGCCAGCGTAATCGAGATATACGCAAGAATACGAAATCCGGTTTTCCCAAAACGATCGCCCATCACGGGGTTCTCACCAAAGTTCATAACTGCATCTATTCTACCGGGATTCAATGGACAGGTCTGCCCAAACGGCTGAGAAATACCAGACGTGCAACGTAGGCCACTTTGATACCGACTGCAAAGACCAGGGTTCCGATGTGAGCGGCAATTTGCACGGATAGCGCAAGCGCACCCGCCAAAGGGTATGCAAGCAGAATTGTAACCATCAAACCCAGCACTGACAGTCCCAGGGCGCTGTTTGCTGTGAAAAGCCACTTTTCGAAGTCACTCATGAATTCACCTATACATTGATTTTATATGAATGTTAATCGTAAGCGGGACTCAGGGAAAAATCAAACCGCAGAGCTCCCTATTTTGCCTGCAACGACCCTCAGCTAAGACTTTGGGTATACCCACAAAATAAATTTGACACCTCAAATACATCAAATCAGAATTTCCTCATGAAGATTTATTTTAGATAAATGTTTTAATGAGGAGACATTGTTATGAAACAGAAAGACGCCTACCCAACCCGACTGGGAGGAATTCACCATGGCTAAATACCGCCGCCTCTGGTTTTTGCTAATCGGGATCCTGGCAGTCACCTTCACGCTGCTGGGGTATTTCGGGGCCGAGGTGTATCGGGAGGCGCCGCCAATTCCAGACAGGGTTGTGTCCGCGAACGGCGACACCCTGATGACCGAGGAAAGCATACTTGACGGCCAGACCGCGTGGCAGTCCGTTGGAGGCATGCAACTTGGATCGATCTGGGGCCATGGCGCCTACCAGGCACCGGACTGGACCGCCGACTGGCTGCACCGGGAACTAGAGACTTGGCTGGAAATCGCCGCCCAGGAAGAGTACGGAAAGGACTGGCACAGTCTCAACGGGCAGCAGCAGAACAACCTGCAGTACGACCTGAAAACCGAGTACCGCACCAATACCTACGACGCTGATACCAGTACCCTGCACCTGTCCGAGCGCAGGACCACAGCGATTGCCGAAACCGCCGACTACTACAGCCGCCTTTTCAGCGACGCCCCTGAACTACAGTCTACCCGCGAAAACTACGCCATGAAGGAAAACACCCTGCCCAGCGCGGAGCGTCGCGAGCAGATGACCGAGTTTTTCTTCTGGACTGCCTGGGCTGCCGCTACTGAGCGCCCGGACAGTGACGTTACCTACACCAACAACTGGCCCCACGAGCCACTGATCGACAACCGGCCAAGCGGCGAGAACGTGGTCTGGTCGTTGATCAGCGTTGTTCTGCTGATTGCCGGTGTAGGTGGCCTGATCTGGGCCTGGGCTTTCCTTCGCAAAGAGGACGAGGAGCCTGAGGCACCGGTCAAGGATCCGCTCACTGCAGTTGGCCTTACGCCCTCCCAGAAAGCACTGGGCAAGTATCTGGTGCTGGTGGTTGGTCTGTTTACGTTCCAGGTGATGCTTGGTGGCTTTACCGCCCACTATACGGTGGAAGGTCAGGGCTTCTACGGCATCAAGACGTCGGAGTGGTTCCCCTACTCCCTGATGCGCACCTGGCACATTCAGTCGGCCATGTTCTGGATTGCCACCGGCTTCCTCGCCGCTGGTCTGTTCCTCGCCCCCATCATTAATGGCGGCAAGGATCCGAAATTCCAGAAACTCGGTGTTGATGTGCTGTTCTGGGCTCTGGTTGCAGTCGTTGCCGGCTCGTTTATCGGCAACTTCCTCGCCATCAACCAGATCATGCCAGCCAACCTCAGCTTCATGCTGGGCCACCAGGGTTACGAGTATGTCGACCTCGGCCGCCTCTGGCAGATCGGCAAGTTCCTGGGCATCGTGTTCTGGCTGGTGCTGATGCTGCGCGGTATTGTGCCCGCCCTGCGCCAGCCCGGTGACAAGAATCTGCTGGCGCTGCTGACCGCGTCGGTGGTTGCCATCGGCCTGTTCTACGGCGCCGGCTTCTTCTACGGGGAGCGGACTCATATCTCGATCATGGAGTACTGGCGCTGGTGGATTGTCCATCTCTGGGTCGAGGGCTTCTTTGAAGTGTTCGCAACCACTGCCCTGGCTTTCATCTTCTGCAGCATGGGCCTGGTGTCCCGCACTGTGGCAACAGCTGCCAGCCTGGCCTCAGCCAGCCTGTTCATGCTCGGCGGCGTGCCTGGCACCTTCCACCACCTTTACTTCTCAGGTACCACCACGCCGGTAATGGCAGTGGGCGCCACCTTCAGTGCACTGGAAGTGGTGCCGCTTGTGGTCCTCGGCTACGAGGCCTGGGAAAACTGGCGCCTGAAGTCCCGCGCACCCTGGATGGAAAACATCCGCTGGCCGCTGACCTTCTTCGTGGCTGTAGCCTTCTGGAACATGCTGGGTGCAGGCGTGCTCGGGTTCATGATCAACCCGCCCATCGCGCTCTATTACATCCAGGGCCTGAACACCACACCCACCCATGCCCATGCGGCCCTGTTCGGTGTTTACGGCTTCCTGGCACTGGGCTTCGCGCTAATGATCCTCCGCTACATCCGCCCGCGCATCGTCTTTGACGAGCGCCTGATGAAAGTCGGCTTCTGGTGGCTGAACATTGGCCTGGTACTGATGCTGTTCACCAGCCTGTTGCCGGTCGGGTTCATCCAGTTCATCGCCAGCGCCAGCGAAGGTCTCTGGTACGCACGCAGCGAAGCCTTCATGCAGAGCGATATCCTGCAAACCCTGCGCTGGGTGAGAACCATTGGTGACGTGGTCTTCATCGTCGGCGCCCTGGCCGTCACCTGGCAGGTGGTGAAAGGGGTCTTCTTCCCGGATCTGGAGCCGGTTGCCCTGGAAACTGATGAAAACGGCGCAGCCCGCGAGCTGAGCGTCTGATCAAACAGAGCACGGGCCAGGGAAGGCCCACCCTTTAACTACCTGATAGTAGGCTTACCTCCCGAGGGGTATCGGAATTGGTGATCCGATCTGCAATACTTGGTCTATACTCAGGTTAAAAAACAATCGGCAACAGGACCACCCCGATGCCTCAGAACAAGCTGACAGACCGTTTTGGCCGCACCGTCAACTACGTGCGTCTGTCCGTCACTGACCGGTGCGACTTCCGCTGCGTTTACTGTATGGCCGAGGACATGACCTTTCTGCCACGGCAGCAGGTTCTGACTCTTGAGGAGATTGCACGGGTTGCTCGGAATTTTGTCGATCTCGGTACCGAGAAGATCCGCCTGACCGGCGGTGAGCCCCTGGTTCGCAAGGACATCCTGGAGCTGGTCAAGGAAATCGGCACCTACGGACTGCGGGATTTCGCCATGACCACCAATGGCAGCCAGCTACCGACCATGGCAGAGCCCCTGCGCAAGGGCGGCATACATCGCCTGAACATCAGCCTGGACTCCCTGGACCCCGAGAAATTCCGCAACATCACCCGCACCGGCAAGCTTTCACAAGTGCTGGACGGTATTGATGCTGCCCGGGAGGCCGGCTTCCGCGGCATCAAGATCAACACCGTGGTGATGAAAGGCCGCAACGACGAAGAGGTCCCCGAGCTGGTCGAGTTCGCCAGGAAGAAGAAGGTGGACATCACCTTTATCGAAGAAATGCCCCTGGGTGAGATCTCCGAGCACGATCGCGGCCTGGCCCTTTGCACCAGCGAGGAAGTGCGGGACATTATCCGCAAGCACCATGAGCTGGTGCCCGCCACCGAGGATTCCGGCGGTCCCGCCCGGTATTACCGGATGGAGGATAGCGAGACCCGGGTCGGTTTCATTTCACCGCACTCCCACAACTTCTGCTCCACCTGCAACCGGGTGCGGGTAACCGTCGAAGGCCGGCTTCTGCTATGCCTGGGCAACGAGCACTCGGTGGACCTGCGCCGCGTGCTGCGGGGCAATCCGGTGACCGATGACAAGCTGCGGGAGACCATCATCAATGCCATGGATCTGAAGCCGGAGCGGCATCATTTCTCCAGCAATGGAGATGTGCAGATTCTTCGGTTCATGAACATGACCGGCGGCTAATTGGCCAGCCGAACCTGAGGGCCAGATGAAAGCTTTCATCTGGCCCTTTTTCATTTCTAGTGGTCCATTCCTTCCATACCAGACGTCGCCATGCCGGCATTCAGGTCGGCCATGGTGATCTCTGAAAAAGCCACCACCTCTCCACCATATTCCGATGCGAATTCATCGGCTCCGGCCTTGCTTGCAAAGGAAGCCAGTGTTGGGCCCATAGCGCCCTTTCGAGTCGAACCGACGACGTAGAAGGCTTCACGGGCATCGATGAGGGCTGTGTCGTCCGGACTTCCCCATTCGGTCTCGGCCATGTCATGGACAAACAGAGTGTGGTCCCGATTGACATTCTCTGGCTGCAGGAACCACGCAAACATGTCCCGAGTGGAGCAGAACTTGCGAACCTGCTGCTCTTTTTCAGTGAATGCCTGGCCTTTGGGGCCGGGAAAACCCTCGATAATCATGCCGCAGACGTGGCA
>JAWWAT010000083.1:0-10094 GCA_033721635.1 Marinobacter sp.
ATCTGGCAAGCCCAGTCGGCAGGAATCCTGGCCAGCATGATGCCTCGCGGCGAACGGCCGGTATTTGGTCTCGCCTACCTTGGTGGACTGCTCCATAACTTTGGCCATCTGGTTCTGGCACAGGTGTTTCCGCCCCATTTCAAACTGGTTTGCCGCTCCCTGGAAGTGAATCCTGATATCGACTCCTCAGTGACCGAGCACTACCTGCTTGGCATCACCAGGGAACAGATTGCTGCCCAGTTGATGGAGAATTGGGGGATGCCGGATGAGGTCACCCTGGCGATACGCTATCAGAAGAATCCCTCCTACGATGGCACTCACAGCGTCTATGCCAGGTTGCTATGGCTGGGCCGTCAGCTGCTAACGGCCAGGGGCGTGGCTCTGGGTGCGGGAGAAGAGGTCAGTCAGGCGTTCTATGACGAACTCGGGCTCGACCGGGATCAGGTCGAGGAACAGTTCGACGAACTGGTTAACAGCAAGGACAGTATCATGGCCATGGCAGGCATGATGAGCCAGTAGCGGGCGCCGCTTTCCGAAAAATCCCCCAAAAAAAGCCGGCCCAAGGCCGGCAAGCTCACCCGCTTTATTGCAGTGTCGTCCAAACTTTTCAGGAGAAAACAACGTTAGGTGGCACCATCCGCAGATGATAGGTGCCTCCTTCATTTCAATTTAGACCGTGATGGAAAAAAGAAAAGTCAATAGTCGTAACCGGGAAGAAGTGAGCGGCGTGTCAGTTTTTCAAGTCGACAGAACCTTTTGATTTGATGAGCTAAAATATCTCATTTACCGCTATTACTGTTACATATTGTTACAAAAATAAGGTCTGACCAGTGACCGGATATGCCGTAATACCGGCATGAAGTCTAGAAAGAGTGGTGTCGGATAGCCGTTGCAGCCCGGCGAATCGCATCGGAATGTTTCTGCTCAATATCCAATCGTTCCCTATCCATTTTTTCAACGAACTTCGTTTCCGTTGCCTGCCGGGCCCGATGGGTGGGCATGTGCTGAAGTTGGTCATGAACCTCCTGGAAAACCCTGAAAGGTGACTGCTCCAGCAACTCCGGGGCAATGTGGTCCAGCAGGCCTTTGAGCCTTAGACAAGCCTCCGAGTATTCAATCTGGTCCTCTTCAACCGCCATTGCGATGACATGGATGCTGCGGATCATGTCTTTTCTGCGGTTGGTCTGGAACGCTTCGGTCTTGGCCTGCCGCTTGCGATTTTCCGACAGCAATTGCATTTGACGTCGGATAAACAACGCCAAAAGCAGAATGGCAACCAGGCCGGCGATAATCAGACTCCACTGTAGCCACTGGGGCATATTCGGCTCCTTTTTTGAATCAGGCCCGCTTACGCTGGCGCTCCGGGCGCCAGACTTTGACAGCAACGGGCTGTCCATTCAATACGGAAGTACCCGATAGCGGATCAACGGAACCGTCGCTGAGCACGTCATTAATGCTGGCGCCAGCGTGAGCGGCCGCGACTGACTGGCCGGTGCCGTCCCGGTCATGCCCCCAGCCATGGGGAATAGACACCACACCCGGCATGACATCCTCGGTAATCTCAACCGGTAAAACAATCTGCCGGGAGTCAGAGGTTATTTCTGCAGAGTCAGCGGCCTGCAAACCCAGTCGGCTGGCATCCCTGGGGTGAATCATCAGGGTACAGCGGTCCTTGCCCTTAACCAGCCGCTGACTGTTGTGCATCCAGGAGTTATTGCTGCGGACATGGCGTCTGCCGATCAGTTGCAGGGATTCGCCGGTCGGCGCAACCAGGGCATCGTGCAGCCTGCCGAGGTCGTCCAGGTATCGCCTAGGGGCAAGATTGATCTTGCCATCCCGAGTAAACAGTCGTTCTGGCAGCGACGGCTGGAGCGGCCCAAGATCGACCCCATTCGGGTTATCCTTCAGGGCACTCAGTGACAGCCCTTTCGGTAGTTCATCCCAGTGGCGGTTGAGGGGGCTGAGTTTCGCCAGTCCACGAAGCGGGTGTCGCTTCGGCAGAATGTCCATCACCAGATCAACGGCGGGCTGCAGTAATCCCCGGGCGCGCCCGGCATCGGCGCCATAGGGGCCGGAGCGCAACAGCAGATCGAGAATGGGATCCGGCCCAATCTGCTTGAAAGCGAGCCAGCCCAGTTCCTCGCGGAGGGGCAGGCGCCCGTCTTTTCGGACTTTTTCCAGCCGATGGGCGAGTTCCAGTAAAATCTGCCAGTCATGGCGGCTATCCGGGCCGCCATCGAACAGCGCCTCGCTGTACTTGGCGAAATTGCGCACCGCAAACATGCTGAAAATCAGGTCGTAGTGGCTGCGTTCCAGTGCCGCTGTCGGCGGCAGAATGATATCGGCATGACGTGTGGTTTCGTTCAGGTAATAGTCCACCGAAACCATGAACTCGAGGCCGCCGAGCGCCTCTTCCAGACGTCGCCCGTTGGGGCTGGAGAGCACGGGGTTGCCGGCAACGGTGACAAAGGCCCGAATCTGCCCTTCGCCGGGGGTCAGCATCTCATCGGCCATGGTACTTGCGGGGTATTCTCCGCCGAATTCAGGCAGTCCCTTCACACGGCTGTGGCGCTTGCCGAAGTGGCCTTTTTGTCCGGCCATGGCGCCCAGTTCCACAAGATCAATGGCGGGCTGGGAAAACAGCACGCCCCCCGGCAGATCCAGCTTGCCGGTCAGGATGTTGAGGCAGTAGGCCAACCATGTGGCAATGCCGCCAAATGCTTGGGTACTGGTGCCCATACGAGTATAAAGTGCTGCCTTTCGGGTTGTGGCTAGCTGACGGGCCAGTGCCCGGATATCGTCCGCGGAGATGCCAGTGTGTTCGGAGACAGCTTCGGGGTTGAAGGAAATGGCGGCCAGACGCAAAAGGTCGACGTCTTTCACCAGCCTTTCGGCCGGGCCCGGATCGACCAACCCTTCTTCAAACAACGTGTGCACCATCGCCATGAGCAGCAGTGCATCGCTTCCCGGCCGGATAAAGTGGAACTCGTCGGCCAGCTTGGCGGTTTCAGTTCGGCGTGGGTCAATTACGATCATCTTACCGCCGCGCTGTTTCAGGGCTTTGAGCCTTCCGCGGAAATCGGGAACCGTCATCAGGCTGCCATTGGACGCCATGGGGTTGGCGCCGATGCAGATAAACAGATCCGTGTGATCGATATCCGGAATCGGAAACAGAACCTGGTGCCCGAACATCTCCAGGCTGGCCAGCATGTGGGGCAACTGATCGTTAGACGTTGCTGAAAACCGGTTCTGGGTGCCGATGGCCCGCAGTAGCGGCATGGTGGCAACCAGAGAACCATGGTTGTGGACGTTCGGGTTGCCCAGGTAAACGCCGATGCTGTTGCGACCGTGGTTCATTCGGGTCTGATGGAGTTTCTCCGCCACCAGATCAAAGGCCTCGTCCCACTCCATTTCCTGCCAGCCGGTCTCGGTTTTCCGAACAGGCTTCTTCAGGCGGTCCGGGTCCTCGTGCAGATCCTGCAGGGCAACCGCCTTCGGGCAGATGTGCCCGCGGCTCAGCGGATCATTCTCATCACCCTTGATGGAGGCGATCCGGCCGTCCTTCATTTCGATCGCGACACCGCACATGGCCTCGCAAAGGTGACAGGTACGATAGTGGGTGCCGTTTTCCATGAGGGCCTCTCCTGAACGATTGTTGTTCTGCTATAGCGGTTTCAATCTGCAACCAGATTAGCAGCAATTGGCTCGTAGGTGGAAATTACCGCCGGATTTGCCCGGTGCAAAAAGGGCCAACCCGAAGGCTGGCCCTTTGCCGAGGTTCCAGAGTTTTTACTGCTCTGCCGGGATATCTTTGACCGGGTTGGAAATGAAGTTGAGGTAGACGCCCTGAGGCGGAATTTTCAGCGGTAGCTGGACGGCTTTTCCGGTCCCGTTGGCCAATTCCTCACAGGCCCCGAATCCCCCTCCGGTAAAAATGCTGCCCAGACAGCTTACGAACCCAAGCAGCCCTGATGTCGCATCACTGGACCCAGCCACATCAACAGTAATCAGAGGCGTGTTGGAATTACGCTGTTCTATCTGCATTCGGCCATCATCAAAGAAGGTGATTGCGCCACTGAGCTCCAGCGTGAACGGGTAACTGAAGAGGTTATGAGCAAGCAGTCCTTCAATCGGCAGGTGCAGATTCGGAGCGTCAAGAAGCAGGTCGGCGTTGACCTCAAATCGTGGTCCGCCTCCAGCGCTCGTTACGATTCGTCCTTCGATCAGACCCTGAGGGTTGTCCTCGGTTGGCTCCTGGTACCTCATTCTGAGAATCTGGGGACCGGTATCCGACTCAGAGGGGCCGAGCAGGTTGTACCAAACCTTGGCCGGAGTGGTAACCAGCATGGTTGGATAGAGCAGTACCCGGATGTTGCCCGTATCTTCCCCGGTTTCCGGATCTTTTTCAGGGCCAACGACCTCGGTATTCAGCCCATAGGTCTGATAGATGTACTTCTTGTCCCAACATTCCTCTGGCTCCTCATAGGAGCAACCGACCCTCGCATTCGCCTCGTCATTGCCGTCGTTTCCGAGCACGACTGCGTTTCCATTCATCGCCAGGCGCGCGGCGTTCGCTGGCGTCTCGAAGTACTCCAGAGTCTGACCACTGTCGTCTGTGGCATTGACGAAATCAAACGTCTCGAAATCGTCAATGTAATAATTTGAGTTGGCGTCTCGAATCGGTAGATTTCTGAGCGGTGTGAAAACAGACGCGATGCTCTCTTGTCCTCTGAAGTAGATTTCAAGTGGCTCACCGCCGTTATCCTCGGGATCCAGCAGCAAATCGGTCTGAAATGCCATCCCGTTTTCGCCGCAGATGACGTCCTGACAATTACCATTGACCGCGGAAATCATTCTGTAGCGATAAAGTTCACCAGGCTCCCAGGGCGAGTCGGGGTAGAACCGGATACGCTGATGGTTCTTTTCCAGGCGCCCCGTGACAACAGACTCGACCGTGCCAGTCTCGGTTACCTTTTCAACAAAGAATGTTTCGTTATGCCGGATAGATGCGAGATCCATGGATTGAGAGAAAACCACCACGATCGGACGGTCAGCAGGTAACGTGGTCACCGGCAAAATGTCCCGACTCTGAGCGTTACCGTCATTGTCTTTTGGAAGGTTTTCTCCGGCGGCATCTTTACAGAAGCCGTGGCGGTCATTGGGCAGATCAAGATCCTGAGTGACGCACGGGTAGCCCGGATAGGTTGTCAGCGCAAATGGAGACTGTTCCGGGACAGCACCGCTACCATCATCAATTTGTGGCAGGGAGAAGGCCAGCGACTCAACCCTCGCCTCGTTCCCCGAGACGTCTGCCAGGCCATTGATTTGGAGCAGGTATTCGACACCGTGCTTGAGACCCCCTTCAGGTTGGAGAGCCAGACTGGTGCCGTCCAAGCGGGTGCGGATATTACTCAATTCCTGATTGTCCGCAAATAAAGTGATTCCTTCGCTCACGGAATCTGGGGAAAGTGGCTCATCAAAGAACAGAATGACCGGATCCCCTGGCCGCTGCATAGACTGGCGCGTATCCGGAATGGCGTTGTCCGGGCCGGGCATCCAGCTGACCAGGTTTGGTGCTGTGGTGTCCAGTTCACGGAGCATTTCGGCATCAAGCACGGAATCGGCATCGGTCGCTGCCTGCAGGTGGAAAGCAATGGTCGAGTCTGTGTACTCCTGCCCTAGAAGGTTGGGCTCCACCATGCCGATGGCGTCGATGGTCAATACGCCGTCTTGAACCAGGGCGATACCTCGCAGTTCCACCCCCATCAGATCCTGCGACAGGGCCGCGTTGGGCTGGGCGTTTTCGGTGTTCATGGAAACATCCATAAACAGCGTGATGTGCCGCGGTGCGTTCAGGTCGTCAGTGTAGGGATTCGGGCTGAGATAGCCGGAGGCGTCCGACAACATGGTGACTTTGATATTGCCAGTTGTCTGGAGTTCGCCGGTGGCGGCGTCCAGAACCGGAACTTTGCCACCCACGAGAACGTCAAGGCTGGTGCTGTTCAACACGCTGCCACGGGCAATGCGCAACGGCAGTGCTTCATCGGCCTCGAACGCCGGTGCATAGGCCAGCTCTGCAAACAGTTCGCCGCTCTGCTGGGAAGGGCCGGCTTCGCCTTGAAGGATCGATTTAAGGGTAACGCCGTTAATGATCTGGCCGTTCAGAACAGATCGGGTTGAATCCTCTTCCGCAGCGCCGGCCGCCAGGCCCGAATCAACAGCCGACTGCTGAAGTACGACGGTGGGACCCGTCTCCCGGGGAGTGAATTCGATCGCGTCACTGAATCGTTTCGCTTCCGGCGATGTCAGGCTGGCCAGGTTTTCCAGACGCAGGGTATAGGTCTGGCTGGTATCCAGAACGTCGTTCTTGCCGCCACATTCCTTGGGGTCCTCGACCACACAGGGGTCAACCGTTATCCGGTTGCCTTTCACCAGTACTGTCGCAGGGACCTGATCGCCGTTGCCATCAAGGAGCTGGATTGAACCGTCCAGGGCTCGCCACTCGGGGTGGACGGGATGGGTCATGGCGAGACGGAAAGTCGAGAAGTTCATCACCTCGAAGGGACTGTTGTCTGCCGGCACCTGCCAGGCAATACCAAAATCGGTGGCCGAGTTGGTTGTGCTGGCTGGCCCGGAGATGCTCCCCCGGGTCTCGAACTGGATGCCGTCGTCACCCAGCGCGTTGGGGGTGTCGATCTGCCGGCCACCCTCGGCAATCAATGGCTCACTGAAGCTCACCGTATAGGCTCCGAGCTTGTTCAGTTCCGAGGAGGGGGACAGTTTCAGGCTTCTGCCTCCGTCCACTCTGCTGATCGCAAAGGGTACGGACTGACCCTCGGATTCCACCAGAATCTTGTTCTGCAGATCCGCATCCTCATCGGTCACCGCATGGCTGAATCGCAAAACGATGTCAGCCTTCGGGCTCACATCCGGTTGGCCGTCGGCTGGATAGGAATAAACCACCGAGCCGGGAGAAACCTTTTCGTTCATTTTCTGTTCGCTGCCGCCACAGGCGGCCAGTAACAGGGCGGGAACCAGTGCCAGTGTTTTGTTGTACTTCATGGCGTGCCCTCCTTAAAACTTCAGGGTGATGGAGCCGCTGACAACGTGAACGTCGCCGTCTGCCGTAACGGGGGTCTCGTTGCCATCAAAATCGACCAACGTGAAATCCCGCTCCTGAAGCTGCTGGTACTGGTAGCCAATATCGAGGCGGACGGGGTAGGCCAGCAGGCGAGTGCGGTCGTAAGTGGCGCTCAGACCGAGGCCAACCACAATCTTGTCGGTATCAAGATAATTGATCTCCGGGTTGCGAGTGGACTTGAGGGGGGACTCCTCGTAGGCCACACCGCCGCGCACGGAGAAGTTCTTGTTGAGGACATATTCGGCGCCGATTCGCGGAATCAGCACGTCGTCGAACTGAATTCGGCTGCCCGTTGGCACCGACTGCTGATCCTTGATGGTGTCGGAAGAAAATTCGTTCTCCAGCTCGGACCAGTTCTGCTGCTCCACGCTGCCACCAACTCGCCAGTTTTCGCCTTTGTACTGGGCGCCAACTCCGAAAGTTTCCGGCTGGAAGGAGTCAATGGTAGAAACCGCCAGACTCAGGCCCGGATCCGGGATGGTCTGGGTGACAATGATGTTGGAGTCGACGGATGTGGAGGCCGCCGATTTGGTGCGATAGGTGAATGCGGTTTCCCAGCCGTTCAGGAAACAGTCGCTGTCTGGGCAAAAGGTGCTGCCCAGATCGATGTTTGTGCCCAGAATGGTCTTAAGGGAAGGTTCGGCATTGACTGCAAGCCGCTCGCGGCTGGTCTCGCCACCGAGAGTAGAGACCGCATCGAGGTTCGCCTGGGCATCCAGGGTGACCCGCACCGACGCACCGGCGGAGATGCCGCGCCAGATCGGCGTAGCACCACCGATATTCAGGAACAGGGGCTCTTTACCGTACTGGAGAAACTGGCCGTTCTCCGTGGTCTGCGAATCGAACGCCAGCATTTCCTTACCGTACTTCTCGACCCCAGCGATGAATCCCAGATAGATCGGGTGCTTGAAGCGGGTCAGCGAACCCAGGTTGGTTTTCATGCCAATCAGCACATGCTGGCTCGGCGAGTTGGCCAGGATATCGCCATTGGCATTCGGGTTGGCAGAACGCAGCTCCTGTTCGGCGTGCAGAATGCCGGCTGTCAGCTCCCCACGCTCATCTTTGGTCAGGTAAGCGGGGTTGTAATAGGTGGCAGACACCTGGTCGTTGAACATGGACAGCGACTGGGCTGTGGCAACATCCACCGGCATAACGCCATAGGTGGTGCCGAGGTTGCCCATACTGGCATGAGCGGAAACGGGGAAACCGACACAGGCGGTGGCGATCGCAAGGGAAAATGCCCTTGAGCGGGGAAGGGAGGAAAAAGCCATTGATACACTCCATTACTGCGTTGTTTTTATACTCGGGCCGTGAGGTGGTTAGCACGGTTGGTATTTTGTTCAGGAGGTAGTGTATTCGGCTTGTCTGATGGGGACGTTGGCTTTTTTGACGGAATTCGTTGGCGGAAAAACCAGATAGTCTGAACTTTGGGTTCGCCGGTTGACCTGCGGGGAGAAGGCTGTAGTGGTCTTGTTTGCTATGAGTCAGAATTTAAATCTTGGGCTGGGCATTAGCGGAAGTATGTGAAAATGGAGGTTCGTGTCAGGCTGTAAATAATACTGACACGGTAAGACACTCTGCTATCTGTAGAAGGTGTAAAACGCCGATCGCTTTGAGAACTGAAGTCAACGTTCAAAAAATCAAGTAAAAGGCCCCGCTTCGCGGGGCCAAAATTTCCCATTTGTTACCGATTAGGCTCGGGTGAAAAGCCGCCTGGCGCCCATTCCGAAGAGTCCCAGCCCCAACAGTGCAAGAGTGCCAGGCTCAGGTACGCTGACCGTCGAGCTAACAAGTTTGAGGCTGCCTTCGCCATCGTCTGCAGTCCGCTGCAGTCGCATGAGGGCACCATTGGTTGTCAGCAGCGACGTATAGTCGAAGCTGATTCTGGCGTCCAAAACCCCAAAGTTGGCGATAGCATACTGATTTACGCTGCCCGTCTGTGCGGCATCGAAGTCAATGAAAGCGAGAGAAATGCCGTCGTAGGACGAGCCAGCACTGACACTTTGCGAACCTTCCGAGACATCCCAGCTGGAGGTAACATCTTCGAAAATGGTGCCATCATAACGCTCGATCAAGAAGTTGCTCATATTTGCAAACACGAAATCTGGCGAGAAATCAAAGCCGAAACCGGTGACGAGCGCAGCGGTCGAGACATTGTCGATGGAAACATCATACGTATAGAAACCACCATTGTCGGTATAATCTATAGTAATTGAACCGCCTTCATCCCCGGCACAATTACTACTGTCTAAGCTTGGGTCGCACGAGAAGTTGAAGGTAATGGGCCCCGCCTGAGCCGTTCCTGCAAAAGCAAGGAATGCCAACATGGGTAAGATCTGCTTAAAAGTCTTTTGCATTTTTCTGTAGAAGCCTGCATTCAAACTCGCGTATGACATCAAAAGCAGACTGGTCACCGCGATGAAACCAACTCCTTTTAATTCCCTGTCCATATCGATCACCTGCGTTCAATTATTCGGCTCAGTGGGGCATCTCATCCTGAGAGCATAGCCGCATCCTGAAGCCCTCAGCTTGATGTTAGAGCATCGTCCCTTGGACGGCTTCGTTCCTTAAAAACCGGTGTTGCCAAGTTGGGAAAGCAGAGATCGGGCCAAAAGCCATATCTGATTGTTTTTAATGATTAAACTTACGAGAGAGATCGGGCTGGGAAGAAGGTGTGTAAAGTTTTCCGACGCTTAAATGGATGGTTCTCGACAAGGATCCGATAGCTGTTCCAAATCCTCCTACAAGTCTTGCCGAAAGGATTACTCGTGCCGGAGTACCTTGCTCCATATTGGTTTAAGTCATTAACAATAATGGTGGGCCCAGCTGGACTCGAACCAGCGACCAAGGGATTATGAGTCCCCTGCTCTAACCAACTGAGCTATAGGCCCGTTCAGCGAATGCTGTTTTTGAAGGGTGTTTCCTGGCAGGAAACAAAGCGGGCGCCATTATA
>JAWWAT010000084.1:0-10085 GCA_033721635.1 Marinobacter sp.
GGCATCGGTTGGCCACTGACCGGGAAATTCTCCACGGCGCGCTGGGTTTGCGCGCCCCAGAGCGCATCAGCAGGTACCTGGACGTCCCCGAGGCTGTCGGTTTCCGTTCTGAATTCGCTCATATTCCCTCCTGTCCGCGCGTTTGCACTGTGGGCTTCTTGGCGTGTACGCCAGGGGCCCGGCCATGGCTCAGCCGCCGCCCTGGGATCTGAGCCGGACATGGTCGCAGATGCCCGTGACCTGTTCAAAATTGAGGATCAGGGTATGAACGGTATTCGTGTAGGTGTCATGCAGGTGAAACTTGTAACGGTGCTGCTTTTCTCCCTGCAGAAACGCATCGTACTCGCGGACCAGTTCACGCACATCCCCACCGGAATCCTTGCTCCAGGTCGCGTTGAACGGACCCAGTACGGCGCCGCCAGCCAGGCAGATGGTTACTTCGTGATTCGTCAGACCATTCTCAGGAACTGTCATGGTTATCTCCCTTTCGATGAGCCTCTGTTAAGTGTAGTCGCTCCTGACGCCAGGACAGTCCATAGTGCCAAGGCTGTCACAGAACCAGGCTTTCAGTACTGGCAAAGACAGTCTTGTAGGAAGTTCCTACACCGCTAAGCCACTGTTGTTGCTAATCTCTTCTCTACCCCATCAGCAGGATACAGAGTAATCATGGCGACCAGCGGAGCGACGGAGATCCTTCTCCGGTATGACGACGACCAGGACCGGCAGCACTTCGAAACCTTGTTTGCCAGCGATTTCGTTATTCACGCGTTCGCCACTGACCAGGGAGCACTCGACTACCTGCCTTCGGCTCCCACCATGCCCACCGCCATCGTTCTGCTTCCGAACCGCGCTGATGGCTATCTTGGGTCGTCGCTGCTGGCACAGGCCAGGGACCATCACCCCCGCATTCTGAAGATCCTGATAGGAGATGCCATCGCCCTGAACCTTCTGGTGAAACTGCTGGACGATCAGCTGATCGATCGCTGTTTTGAACAACCGGTCAATCCCGATGTTATCCGATCGCACGTGCTCACAGCCGCGCTCACCCGCGAAGGGCAAACACCTTCTCCGGATACCAGCCAGGCCCACGAGGGCCCCAAACCGGCGATTCTGATTGTGGACGACGAACCGACTGCCACCCGTTATCTGTCGAGGCAGTTGGAGCGCATGCAGAACGAATTCCGCGTGCTGGGCGCCACAAGTGCAGAAGAGGCTCAGCTCGTGTTGCAGAAAGACAGCGATGTCGCGGTGGTGATGACCGACCAGAGAATGCCCGGGATGCATGGCAAAGAGCTGCTGGACCAACTGCGCCAGTCGCATCCAACGGTTGTCCGTATTCTCACGTCCGCCTGGGGCGAAGTGGATGTTGCGATGGATGCAGTGAATGAGGGCCGGATCTTCC
The DNA here is from genome assembly GCA_033721635.1 of Marinobacter sp. GTDB lineage: Bacteria > Pseudomonadota > Gammaproteobacteria > Pseudomonadales > Oleiphilaceae > Marinobacter. The sequence continues at coordinate 1,403 of JAWWAT010000084.1, forward strand.
GGTATCAGAAGAAGCCATGGAACGCAGCTGAATTGCTGTCTCTCTTCCGCAAGGCTCTCATCCAGCATCGCGCCCTGGTTTCTGCGAGAAACCGCTCACGTTCGATGGCAGAGCAACAGTTTGCGGAGCTTCGCCAGCAACGACGAGCCAGACTGCTTGAACATCTGTCCGAGAGAGTCGATGGCTTTACCGGCGAGCCGATCACCGCCGACTTCCTGGACGCCGTGGCAACCGTCCGCACACTGCCTGCCCAGCCGCCCCATCTGCGCGCAAGCCGGGAAACCGCACTTGAGCATGATCTTGTCAGGGACTTTGCTGGACTGGTGGGCCGACAACTGGACACCCTGCAGTCAGGCCACGTGCACGGCATCCACAATCGGCAAGCCTTTGACCAGGCTCTGACGGACGCGATGGAGAGCCCGGCAGGCGCAAGCGAAACACAGACGCCATTGATGGCCCTTTGCCGGGCACTGGCAACCCTTATGAATGCCTCCGGGCTGGAGCGCTCTGCTCTGGAATTAACCCAGACCGAGAGCCGCCTGATGGTCACCAGCGCCAGCCCGCTTCACATCTACAGCCACCTTCTGGCGCCCATCACCCGGCTCTCCCGACCGCTACTGGAGCAGCAGAGCGCCTTGCTGATGCTCTTTGTAAGCACCCGGCTGCTTGCTGGCGACATTGATGTAACCGGAGGCGAACAAAGCCTTCAGTTCAGACTGTGGCTGCCGGCCAGGACAGACTGATGGTGGCAGGCCAACGCAGGCTCAGGTTGTACGTCACCATGGGGCAGAGACTGCTCCGTGACAGCCTGTTGTTCCAGATCCTGCTGCACGAGGAGGTCGAACTGGTCGGGGAATCTGAGACCGGAGTCGACACCCTGAACCGTCTTCAGGGCGCAACGCCCACGGTACTGCTTATTGAGGAAAACCTTGAGGACAACGACGGGTTGACCATCGCCGAGCATGCACTGACCGTGAATCCTTCGTTGTCGATACTGCTGATTTCGGACACGCCGGTCAGCAGCGGACGGATGACGATCTATCTGGAAGCAGGCATCAAGGCCGTGGTGTCCAAAGACCAGCCAGTACAGGAGTTGATCAAGACGCTGTTCTACATTCGAAACGGCCAGGTCTATGTCGGTAACTGGCACCAGGAACCGGCACCGGCCGCTATGCTCGCCTACCAGGCCTTGTCCGGACGGGAACGGGAAGTGGCACAGCTGATGGCCAGCCGTCTCCCGGTGCGCGATATTGCAGGGAGGCTTGGCGTTTCCTGCAAGACGGTGCATTCATACAAGGACCGGATTTTCGTGAAGCTGGGCTTTGAGCGCCTGCCCGAGCTGATTCTCTTCATGCAAAGACACCAACACGGAGCCGCCGAGTGAAACTGCTTTCCGGCATGGATCAGATCCGCCAGCTGCCCGCCCACCGCCAGCGGCGGTTCGAACGTTTCTATCACACCCAATACCGGTACCGGGTGTTGCCGCTGTTCGCCGACGTCTACCTGGTGATTGCCTTTATCGGTACCCTGCTTTTCCTGGGTGGCCTGGCCCTGAACCCGGAGGCACCGGACGTATTCGACATCTACCTGGTCTACACCGCGATCCTGAGCGGCTTGATCGTCGCCCACCGGTTCACGCGTCTGCGCCGCGCAGCACCGATGATTGTCTACCTGGTGTTTTTCAACATGGCAGCGTTCAGCTACCTGGGATACATCACAACCGGCGCCTCCCTTGCCCCCATCGTGGGGTTGTTCTTTTTCATCAGCTCCGTGGGCATCATTACCCTGTCCCTGTTACACACCAGTTTGATTATCCTGATCAACCTGACACTGCTGGTGCTGTCGACCTTTGCGGCGGTGGACAGCCATCAGGTGGTCGAAACCCTGATCGGCATTCTGACCAACTGGCTGATTCTGATGTGCCTCGTCGTCGCGCCCCTGTCGGCCTGGTTCCTGTCACAGTTCCTACGCAACCTGCTGGCACTGCAATTCCTGCTGCGCGACCGAAACCGCCAGCTGTCCCGCACCCTGGAGACCCTCAAATTAACCGAAGAAAGACTCGCTCAGGAACAGAAACAGCAGGCCCTGAGCCATATGGCCAAAGGACTGCTGCACGAGATCATGAATCCGCTGAACTGCGCCAGCCAGGCGGTGGATTTTGCAAGTTCGGTAAACCGGGATTCCGAAGTGGCAGACGCCCTGACGGACGCCAGCACCCATCAGAAACGCATCGCCAATATCGTCTCTGACCTGATCGAGTTCTCCCGTCCTGTACCGGAACACAACCTCGAAACGGCTGACCTTGCCAGGCTGATGAACACCGCCACCCGCTTCTGTCAGCATCAGCTCCGGGGTGTGGAGCTTCAGACTGATATCCCGGACGGGACCACCCTTGCCTGCTATCCCTCGGCGCTGACCCAGGTGTTCGTCAACCTGCTGCTCAACGGTGCCTCTGCCGTCAGCAAAAACCAGAGGCCAGGGAAAATCGAGATAACCGCCGAAGGCACCGACAAGACTCATCGAATCCTGATCCGGGACAACGGCCAGGGCATTGCGCCGGACGATATCAAGCGCCTCACGGATCCCTTCTATTCCACCAGCGATACGCCGGACAACCTGGGGCTGGGCCTGAGCATCTGCCAGACCATCATGCGACATCACAAGGGCAACATGTCGATTTCCAGCGAGCCCGGTCAATGGACAGAGGTCGCCCTCACCCTGCCTAGAACCGCAGCACTGCGCGCAGGGTAACCGCATCGTCTTCAGGGTTGGCCATCAGGGTGTTACCGCGAATATCCGGCATCAGGTAATTCAGACGCAGCTGGAACACCTCGCCCAGATACCAGGCAAGACCCAGCAGCGTCACACTCGCCTCGGCGCCCAGGTTCCTGTCTCTCAGATCCACGGCACTGTACCGGGCGACCAGTTCCAGGGCGCCCGCCCGGTGCCGGGGCTCTATCCGGTCAAACTCACCCCGGCTGTAAGAGCGCTGATCGTCACTCAGGAACAGACCGGCCTGGAGGTAAGCGCCACCAAACTGCCAGCGCGACCCATCGGTTCGCTGCACGCTCTGAGCCATGGCTTCCACCACGAGGGTCAGGCGATTATAAAGCCAGGCGGCTTCGAGACCTGCCAGCCAGGCATCACTGGCCTCGAATCGTGGGCTGCGGATGACCTTGTCGGCACTGAATACTTCCCCTTCATCCTTGATCTGGAAACGGCTGTCGCCGAGGTCTCGATAAGAGGCCGCCGCGCCCAGGTGCACTGTCTGGGTCTCTGAACGAATGGGGGCACGGGTCAGTCTCGCGGTTATGGCGTGAGTGGAGCCGCCATCGGGCTCATCGGAGAACAGGCCCAGTGACCAGGTGCCGGCTTTGCGGTATTGCCCCGCCATAATACCGGTGGAACGACCCGGCGCGAACGCCGAGGTCACCAGCGACCGCTCGCTGGTGTTCAGGCTGGTGTAGCTGGCAAGGCGTTCCAGGCCGAAAGGCTCCTTGAAGCGTCCGATCTGGGCCTCGAAACGGCTCTTACCGTCATACAGAAGATAGGCGTCGCCCAGGTCCAGTTCTTTCTTGTCGCCTTTGATCTTATAGCTGCCGTCCAGCTCTGCCTCCCAGCGTTCTCCCCAGCTCAGTTCCAGTTCAAGCTTCGCATTTCGCAGTACACCCCGGGTTGTGCTGCGCTTGCCATCCTCGTCATAAAACGCACCGTAATGATCGACACCGGCGGCAATGTATCCACCCAGCTCGGCTTCCAGCGGTGACGCCAGAACGAGCAGTGGCTGCAACGTAAACGCCAGTGTCAAACCGATAACCAGCAATGCCCATTTCAGCTCAGCGAACATGATCAGGCTCCTGGCGAAAGTGCATTCGCAACATTGCGGTGTCCCTCAAATAGCTGACGGACACCACGTCCACCCGGAACACATCCAGACCGGTGCGTTCACGAAGATCGGCAATGAGCAGCTCACGTCGATCCCGGTGGACGTTTTCGATTTTTTCGTATTCCACCTCCCTCTCACTGTGCCGTGGCAAAAGCACACGGGTTTCGAGCACCAGCGCCAGCACGATGACCAGCAAGTTCAGGCATACCAGTTCCAGGTGATGCATGGTGCCAACCGCCGCCAGCAGTGCCATGGCAATCACCAGAAACAGATAGGTCATTTCCTTGATGCCCAGGGCCTCGGTTCGGTACCGGAGCATCGAGAAAACGGCGAACAGCCCGAAGGCAAAGCCCATGGTTACGGTGACCGAATGCAGCAGAGCGGTCACCAGGAACACGCCGACACCAAACAGAATGAACGAGGCGGCATTCTCCCGGTGACGGGAAAAAGCGTAGTAGCAACGAATCAACACAAACACCGAGGCGGTATTGATCAAAAGCCGGATCACAAAATGGAAATCAACTGCAGAGTCCATGGAGTCTCCTTAACAGCGGTTTAAAGCGATTGGTTTTGCATTCGTGGCCGAACAGCAAACTGGTGCCGATGCAGTATTTGCTGAACTGCAGGGGCCGGCAGCCAAGCTGACCAAGACGTTCAAGCAGGGGGGAACATGGGATCTTGCGGTCGTACTTGACCTCGACAACGGCAACATTGGGGAGGCTCAGACCGCTTCGACGGTCGGGCGAGTGAAAACCCAGCTCCGTGTCCATCGTAATGCGCTCGGTCCCCCTTGGGCTCATGAGTGTCATCCGGTGATAGCCGACAAAAAGAGCCGGCAGCATCCCTGCCACCGGAAGGCCCAAGTGCTCTTCAAGAAAAGGGTTAACCTGGTCGTTGCCAAGGCTCCGGGATGTCAGGGGCAACCGGTTTTTGATGGTCCGCTCCCGATTGCTCTTTTTCTTAACCTCCAGGAAGCTGTCCCCGGTTTCGCGGTAGTGGCGAACGCGGAGCTTGAACCGGTTCAGCTTGCCGTTGTGGTGATCCAGGTACAGCTGGCGACCGGGTGTGTCGAAATACAGGGTGTCGTAGGTGAACCGCCGGTTCCCGTCGATTTCCAGAATGGAGTAGTGGTCCTCCAATCCCCGCAGGCAGGCATCCAGCAGGTGGGCCGGCACCAGATACTTGGTATCGACCCGGTTCATCAACCGGGCCTGCATCTGATCAGCCAGGCTGTGCCCGCGGAATCCTTCCCGCGGGCCGGTGACGGCCATGTTCATTGGATGCCCGAATCGTATTCCAGGGTGGCATCCAGGGTCAGTTCCACGTCGCCCTCACTGGCGCCGGTGCCTGCTCGGGTGATGGCAATACTGCCTTCTGCCCCCAGAGCCAGGGTACGCACATCGCCGGGTTGGCTTTCATCCACTTCAAACAGCAGAGCGTTGGTGGCAAAGCCATGAAACTGGTGGGTACCCGGCACGTAATCGGATGCCTCGATAAACAGTTGCAGCACATAGGGCGTGAAGTTGTCGTTAACATCCGCGCCAATCAGCAGCAGGCTGATCACCGCCGGCTTCGACTCTCGATCCACCGAATACACCAGACTGTCCACCTCAAAGGCAGCAAAGGTCAGGCTCGCATTCACTGCCTGACCACCCGGCAACGTAAAGCGGAAGGCGCCAGTGTCGGCACCGTCCTCAGACTTGATGGTACCAGTCAGGCTAGTCGCCGCCGGGGCACTGCAGTCAGGCTCCGTATCCGCAAGCCGGTACACTTCCCCGGTCGGCGTTTCTTCGGCGATGGCCTGTTCAATGACGGCCCTGCGGGCCGGTCGGTAGTCGCCATCGCCGGCCTCGCCACGACCACCGATGAAGGCTTTCAGGCTGGCAGCCGCGTCCGCGCTGGTCCCCGTAAGCTCGCGAATTCGCTCCACTTCCGCCAGTAACGCGGCTTCGTCCCACTGGGTGGCCAGCAGGTTTTCAAGCTCAGCCTCATAGCGCGCCCGGTACTCGGGGATATTGAACAGCCGGTCCGCCAGCGAGAAGTTGCGGTACAGCACCCCCGTCAGTGGCTTCAGGGGATGAGCCCCACGAAATGCCGTATCAGCGCCCCAGGGAATAAAATGGAAAAGGCCGTCTGTGGGATCCCGATAGATATGAAAGTTATTGGCATTGCCAGTGGCTGAATCCCAGGCGCCCAACAGCGTTTCCATTGCCCAGAACCGGATAAACTCATCCACATCCACCAGCTGCGGCAACACGTTCACCATCTGTTCATCGGGCAACGCCAGCGCATCGGTGACGGCCTGCAGATCGGTCCGGTCGTTTTCTTTTTCGTTGGTCTTTTTCTCAAACCGTTGGCTTAGCCAGGTACCGAAATCCGCCGTCTGGGCTTCGTACTGGTTACCGTCGTCGTCGCCGAATGCCCGTGCCAGAAACGGCTTCTTGATGGGTTCGACATTGGTAAACACACCCAGATCCTGCCCATTGACCGACACCCTCGCGTAATTGCATTTTGGCGCCACGAGTCCGGCCTGCCGGAACTGGTCGTAGGCCAGGCACTGGCGGGCATTGGATGGGTCCTGACGGTTGTTGTTCAGGGTCATCCGCGTCATGTTCTGATAGGTGCGACCTGGCCAGAGATCGTCAAAATCCAGCTTCAGAGAGGGAATACTGGGGCTCAGGGAGCCCATGTAGCCTTTCTTGCGCACAATCACCCGGTCCATGCGGTCACCGTCAATGGTGACACTGGCGGAGAATTCCGTGTACTCGAACTCGGGCACACATTCCCGATCGGTGCTGGCCAGGGTTCTGGCTTCCGATTTCAGTTTGCTGAAATCCGCGGAGCTCATGGTGACCGACACATCGATCAGCCGTTCGGGATCATAGAGCTCGGCATCGCCACCGATATTTACGGGCTCCGCCGGGGGCTCAAAATCAGAAGGGTCTGAAACCTCGGTGTCGCCGCCCCCGCCGCCACAACCGGCCAAGAACACAGCGCCGATCATTGCCAGCCAACAAAGACCACACCCACTGCCGGTTTGCCGGCCAATCGTTCTTATTGTCATCTGCTACTCCCTCAGATGTTATGAATCCAGCCGGTATCCAACACCGGTTAAGGGAGTATTTCGCGAAGGCCTTTGGCGTGTATGTAAGAACGTCTTACAGGCGTATCAGGGATTAACGGCTCTCGGTTCTTCGATCTTTCCGGCTTTATCGATTTTCACCCGAGCCAGGTCGCGCTGCAGCGCGATTTCCAGACGAAAAACAATTCGGAAAACCCCGGCCCGCTCATCTTCGAACTCTTTGCGGCGATAGTTGTATGAGGGTTCAACTTCGAAGAACAGGAAGTCCCGATACACCTGCCGGCGTAAAATGACGCCGGCACTGTAGTTCTTCTCGAAGCTTTCGGGACGGGTAACCCCATTGACCGACATGGAATACCGCACACCAAGGGGCCGGGCCGCATCGGCGAAGAACCTCTGTCGCAAACTGAGCCCGGTCCGCCATTCCACGCCCTCAGTTTTCTCACCGTACAGAAAGCGCGACCCCCAGCGAATTACACTGTCTTTGCCCACAGACCGATCAAAATCCAGCTGTGTCTGGGAAAAGAAGTTTTCTCCGTCCTCGTACAGGATTCTTTCCACAAAACGATAGCTGAGGTTCTCGCTGAAGGCCTTGCTGTGCCGGTACTTTATTCCGGGCCGAAGGTGCCCTGAAGCGAAGCCGAGTGAGAGATCGAATCGAGATAATTGCCCTTTACCTAACTTGTACTGAATCTTGACTTCGTCTTCCACACTGCGCTCTTCCTCTGATTGAAACTCGGAATCCTCGCCGCTGAAGACCAGTCTTAGCCGTCTGGAAACTTTAGGTAGCTGCAGACTACCGCGCACGCGCACTTTGAAGTCGTTGCCATCCTCGCCGTCATAGGCGTCGATGAACTCGAGACGTAACTGGGATTGGGGTTCTTCCGATATGTACTCAGGGTCACCGAAATAATCGTCCATCCAGTTCGTCAACGCCTGAGCGCGGCCAGTTGCAACGGCATGGCTGGTATCGATCCAGGTAAGCCGCTCGTCATCATCGGCTTCGGGTTCGGCAGCTTCCCAGCCCGCAAAGACCTCCTCCTCGGCGGACTCATCGGTACCCGGCGTCTGCGCCAGAGAACAATCCGGATCGAGCACCGCCACCACAGCCAGGACAAGCGGTAACAGTCGATTAGACAGGTGCGGCACTGTAGCTACTCATGCTGTTCATCCACGCAATTCCTCAAACAGGGCCGAAAATCCGTTCCCCCATGCTGCTCCTCATTTTACGCCACCCAACCATGGCGATCAGTGCGTTTTGCAACCAATCCCGTTGATTATTGATCCGGATCAGCGAACGGTAGAACTTCTGATCAGCCTGGATGAACTTAGAATCGTGATTGCTATACTTCAGTCAATAGGAAGGGTGGTTCGTGTCAACATAAAAAGGGCTCGGGGGCATGACATGCACACGTCAAATTGGCACAGGTTCGCAGCTATCGCTGCAAAGGCTGCGGGTCTCGCTATTCTAGCCTGCGGGCAATCGGTGGCCTGGTCAGAACCGACAAATCCGGCACTGACGCAGCGTCACGAGTTAATCCTGGGGCTTTACGAACAGTCTGCAGACATTGCAGTCGCGGCGGCACTCCAGGGCAAGCCACAGAGAGGTGTATCACTCGACGACCTGGGGGTAGATGACACCTACGTTAGCTGGCTGTTTGGTTATCGCTGGCGCTTTACCCCAAGGTGGACCCTGGTCGCGAACGCCTTTATAA
>JAWWAT010000085.1:0-10069 GCA_033721635.1 Marinobacter sp.
TCGAGTCTGGGCTCGGACACTGCGGTCTCATCGGAAGAACTGTTGCTGCACAATTTCTGGATTGTCGGTTTTGCCTGCCTGACCCTCGCCAGCCTTTACCGGCTATTCCGGGTGCCGGATGACCTTCAGGAGGGCGGCAGCCTGAACAAGGCTTTCCTGGCTGTTCCGCTCTACACCGTGATGTGCCTGATCTCCGGCACCTATTTCGCCCTGATCGGACACGCGTCGGGGATTGGTATCTACCTTGGCAAGATGATGGAGCTGTCCGACATGTTCCTGAATGTCGGTCTGTATGTGTGGGTGGGCATGATGCTGAAACAGACCCGCCTGGCCACACTGGTGTTCAATGTCTTCCGGCCCTGGCGAATGCCGCCGGAAATGCTGGCGGTTGTGGCGGTCCTGGTTGCCGCCGTACCGACGGCCTACACCGGTGCTTCCGGCATCTTTGTGATCGCCGCCGGCGCGGTGATCTACAGTGAGCTTCGCGCTGCCGGTGCCCGGCGGCATCTGGCCCTGGCGGCGACCGCCATGTCCGGCTCCCTGGGTGTGGTGCTGCGGCCCTGCCTGCTGGTGGTTGTGATCGCCTACCTGAACCGGGAAGTCACCACCGACGAACTGTTCGGCTGGGGGATCTGGGTGTTTGTGCTGACCGCCACCATGTTCGCGATAGTGGCCCTGAGTGTGAATCGCCAGAGCCAGTTCAACCTGGCGCCTTCTGGTGAGGCCTTCCCAGCCATGACGCAGGCGCTCAAGCCATTGATTCCCTATGTTCTGGTCATTGCTGCCGTGGTGCTGTTCTATCGTCTGGCACTGGACGTGAGCATGGATGAGTTTTCGGCGCCGAGGCTGCTGCCAGTGATCATGCTGGCAATCCTTGTGTACGAGCATGTCAGCCTGAAAAACCGGAAAGGAAAAGCCTCGGGGGAGATCAACCATCAGGGTTTGGAACGAAGTCTTCGTGGTGCCACCAACGATACGACGGCGGAAATTGGTGCGCTGCTGCTGTTACTCGGCCTGTCGGTCAGCATTGGCGGAGTGATTGAGCGGGCTCATCTGATGGAGGCCTTCCCGCAGTCGTTCGACAGCGCCTGGTCGGCGATGCTGCTGATGGTGGTGATCCTGGTAATCCTGGGCATGATCATGGACGCGTTCGGCGCCGTGATCCTGGTGACGGCCACCGTGGCCACGATTGCCTACTCCAGTGGCATTCATCCAATCCATTTCTGGATGGTGACCCTGGTGGCCTTCGAGCTGGGCTACCTGAGTCCGCCGGTAGCGCTGAACCATCTATTGACCCGGCAGGTGGTTGGCGAGGCGGAAGTGCTGGCAGCCCAGCAGGAGGGGGGTACTTTCTACCAGCGCCATGAACGCATCATCATGCCATTGATTGCCATGGGCATCTCGCTGGTGCTGGTGGCCTTTGTGCCGCTTATATTCTATGCCTGATCCCGGGATGCGGGGTGGCCGCTAGCGGTTGCCCCACATCTTCGACACGGCAACATCCGAGCCCAGAGTTCCCACAACCACGCAAACTCCGCCAACGCCAAGAAACACCAGCATGGGAATCAGGGCGCCGACTTTGCCGGTGTAGACCAGTGCAGTAACGGATACCGTTGCCAACACCAGGAACATCACCCCTACGACGTTCAGGACGGTCCGGTGTGATGCTTTGTAGTTGGGCCCGACTTTCCCGGATTCCAGGGGGTTGAGGAGGGGGGCGAAAAGCTGTCGCAGGCGCTGTTTCATGAAACCATTTCCTTGATTGGGTTGCCCTATCATACAAAAAAAGCGCCGTGCTTTCGCAGGGCGCTTTCTTGGTTGCAGCAATCGGCTTAGCTCAGCTTCGGGCCGGCTTCGACGATTGAATCGGCCACGTCGAACTTCTTGAAGTTCTCGACGAACTGGGAAATCAGTTCCTGAGCCTTGCCATCGTAGTAGTCCGGGCTTACCCAGGTGTTACGCGGGTTCAGCAGCTCGGTGTCCACGCCAGGAACACGCTTGGGCACATCCAGGTTCAGAGTCGGCAGGTGCTCGGTTTCCACGTCGTCCAGGTCGCCATTCTGGATGGCGGCGATGATGGCGCGGGTGGTCGGAATGCTGAAACGCTGGCCTTCGCCGTAAGGACCACCGGTCCAGCCGGTGTTTACCAGGAAGACCTTGCTGCCGAACTCGTCCATCCGCTTCATCAGCAATTCGGCGTAGACGCCGGCCGGACGCGGGAAAAAGGGCGCGCCGAAGCAGGTGGAGAAGGTGGACTTCAGCTTCGAGGAAGAACCCATCTCGGTGGAGCCGACCAGCGCGGTGTAGCCACTCAGGAAGTGATAAGCGGCGCCTTCACGGCTCAGGATGGACACCGGCGGCAGAACGCCGGTCATGTCGCAGGTCAGGAACACGATGTGGGACGGCTCACCGGCGCGGTTCTCGATCACACGCTTTTCAACGTGCTCGAGCGGGTAGGCGCAGCGCGAGTTTTCAGTGAGGGACACATCGGTGTAGTCCGGCTCACGGGTTTCCGGGTCGATCATCACGTTCTCGACGATGGCACCGAAGCGGATGGCGTCCCAGATGATCGGTTCATTCTTCCGGGACAAATCGATGCACTTGGCGTAGCAGCCGCCTTCGATATTGAATACGGTGCCAGGGCCCCAACCGTGCTCGTCGTCACCGATGAGGAAACGGTGCGGATCGGCGGAGAGGGTAGTCTTGCCAGTGCCGGACAGGCCGAAGAACAGGCAGGTCTCGCCGTCTTCACCGACGTTGGCGGAACAGTGCATGGGCAGCACGTCTTTTTCAGGTAGCAGGAAGTTCTGCACCGAGAACATGGCCTTTTTCATCTCGCCGGCGTAGTGCATGCCAGCCAGCAGCACCTTGCGCTTGGCAAAGTTGATCATCACGCAGCCGTTGCTGTTGGTGCCATCGCGCTCAGGCTCACACTCGAAGTTGGCGGCGTTCAGGATCTGCCATTCCTGCTTGTCGGCCGGGTTGTAGCTGTCCGGGCGGATAAACAGGTTGCGGCCGAAAAGGTTCTGCCAGGCCGTCTCGGTGGTCATCTTGACCGGCAGATAGTGTTCCGGGTCGGAACCGACATGAACGTGAGAGACGAACTGGTCTTTTTCGGCGATATAGGCTTCAACACGGTCCCAGAGGGCGTCGAATTTTTCAGCGTCGAAAGGACGGTTGATCGGACCCCAGTGGATATCGTCGGAGGTGCTGGGCTCCTCGACAATATAACGGTCCTTGGGAGACCGGCCCGTGCGGTCACCGGTTTTTACGACCAGGGAACCGTTGGATGCCAGCTGGCCTTCCTCACGCGCCAGTGCCACCTCGACCAGTCGTGCTGTACTCAGATCATTATAAGTGTTGCTCACTTCGACCTCGCCCTCGGGATGTCTTAGTGATTGCTCAGGCCGCCCCCCAAAATTGACGGAAATCTGAGCAATCGGGTCAATTCAGGCGCGCTATTATGCCAGAGACGCCGGTAAAAAACGACTGCCCGGGAAGCCTTGCTATCAGCGGGTTCCCGGCTAATCGAACGTGTTTCTAGTGTAGCGTATGACCGGTGAAAAGATGATCAATATCATTTCTATCGAAGCGATAGTGAGCGTGACAGAACTGGCAGTCCATCTCGATGGAGCCCTGTTCTTCAAGAATGCTGTAGCACTCGTCGCGGCCAATGGCTTCCAGGGCACCGAGGGTGCGCTCCCGGGAACAGCTGCACCGGAAGGCGACCGGCTCCGCATCAAACAGCCGCACGGTTTCCTCGTGGAACAGGCGATGGAGCAGGGTCTCACTGTCCAGTTCCAGTAACTCGCCGGACTCCACGGTGCGGGCCAGATGGTTTACCCGTTCCCAGAGATCTTCGTCTTCCTCCGTTGCGCCCGGCAGGCGCTGAAGCATCAATCCGGCGGCGCCGTTTTCATCGGCAAACAGGAACAGGCTGGTGGGAATCTGTTCCGAACGATCAAAATATTCTTCAAGGCAGCCGCCGAGTGTCTCCTGATCCCGGGGGACCACACCCTGATAGCGGTTGCCGCGGTTGGGCGTAATGGTTATGGCCATACGGCCCTCGCCCAGGAGATCATGGAAGCTGTCTTCGCTGACGGCATGCTCATCAAAACGGGCCAGGCCGCGGATGTGTCTGTCGTGGCTGCACTCGGCCATTAATGTGCGCAGTGGGCCTTCTCCCTGGGCCTGGACCGACAATGTGCCTTCGAACTTCAGGGTGCTGCTCATCAGGATGCTGGCTACCAGGGCTTCCCCCAGCAGTTCGCGAACGGTGTCCGGGTAGGGCGCTTGGCTGCCGATTTCCTGGTAGCTGTCTGCCAGTTGCACCCAGGCTCCCCGCACCTGGCTGTGTTCAAAAATAAAGCGCTGGAACTGGTCGCGGGATGCCATGTTGTGTCTCCTGAATACTGGATGCCGGTCTTTGTATCTTGACTGAGGGCGGGGATGTGAAAAAGGTTCAGAGGCCGTTCTGTTCGCGAAAGCGCTGAATATCCCTCCGATCTTTCTTGGAGGGCCGTCTGGCCGGAGGAAGCTGCGCGGCCTGCATGGTTTTGCGCTGCCAGGCCAGATCCTCACGTTTCTTAACACTGTCTTCGGTTTCGTGGTAAAGCTTTTGAGCCTCGGGTGCGCCACGGCGTCGGTCGCTGATGTCATCAACAACGACAATTTTTTCCTGCCAGCCCAGGCGCAACGTCAGTTTTGCACCGGTTTCCACCAGCTTGCCAGGCTTGCAGCGCTGGTTGTTGTAATGAACCTTGCCACCCTCAATTGCTTCCTTGGCCAGGGAGCGTGTCTTGTAGAAGCGGGCGGCCCAGAGCCATTTGTCGAGCCTTACACGTTGGTCGTCAGCGATTGGTGCCGTCATGTCTCCTCACCTGATGGGCCTGTAAGTCAATTATAACTCTGTCATTGGCCGGATGGCAGGGGCGCGCGTTGGCGAAGGGCCGGAAGAATTTCATCGAAGTGATGGATGCAGGGGATGTCCGGATGCTGTTCCCGGGATTCCTGCTGGCTGTCCGGCGCCAATACTGCAAGACACTGGGCAATGCCGGCGGCCCGGGCACTTTCCAGCACCGGGAAACTGTCATCGACCATCAGGGTATTTTCAGCCTGGTAGGGCGTCAGGCGCTGGAGGTCGTGCCAGAATGACGGGTCTTCCTTGGGCTTGCCCAACTGATGGCTGGAAACAATGGCATCCACCCGTGAATCAAGGCCTGTACGCTGAAGTTTCAGAGCCAGGGGGTCCGGATGGCAGTTGGTAACGATCACAGAGTGAAGTCCGGCGTGTCTCAGTGCATCCAGAAAGTCGGTGACGTGGGGCCGGTAACCAATCCGGTCGCCGACTTCCGCTTTCAGGCCGGTGATATCCAGGGATAGCCGCTCGCTCCAGTAATCCGTGCAGTACCAGTTCAATGAGCCACGCTCGGCCATAATCATCGGAATCAGGTGATCTTTGGCTTCCTGCGGGTGGAGGTCATAGTGCTCGGCATAGCGAGCTGGCAGGTGTTCAAGCCAGAAATGATTATCAAAATGCAGATCCAGCAGTGTTCCATCCATATCGAGGAACACAGTGTTAACAGAGGGCCAGTCAACCATAAATAAAAACAGCCTGAAGAGTTTCTTTCAGGCTGCCGGAGTTCGGTCCGTGGGGCAAGCCGTGATAGTACGGAGGCTTGCCTGGAGAAGCCGGATCAGTTGTTGGTCTGTTCAACCGTTTCAGGTTTCTTGCCGGTGCGGGTGCAGCCCAGGCAACGCACGAACGTCGCTTTGGCAGGGCCCATAACCAGAACTTCGCCGGCTTCACCGGCGTTGCCACCGAGAAGGGAAAACGGCAGGGAAACCAGGTAGACAGCGCTACCCACAATGGTGGTTGCCAGCAGGGCCGGGCGAACAAAGATGGCATCGCCGGTCATGGCCAGTGCAGACGGGGTTTCGTCAACGGCCTGGGCATGTCCGAGAGAGGAAAATGCCATCAGGCAGGCCGCCAAAGTGGCCACCAGAGTGCGGGAAATCTTGCGGGTCATCGTACTGTCTCCTGAGCTTTTTGGCCCTAAATACCATCCCATTGTAGACCTTGGGCGTTAATTCTCTGTTAACTATGAATCATATTTGCGCATTTTCAAACGATTTTTCGTTGCTGAATGTGCCATCACGTAAGCATTCAGCGCTGGCAGCGAGGACAGTAAACCGTTGAGCGATTGTTCATCCGGATTTCCTTCAGCGGTGCCCCGCATTCCTTGCAAGGCTGGCCGCCCCGGCCGTACACCAGCAGGGACTGGGCAAAATAGCCAGGCTTGCCATCGCTGTTCACAAAGTCCCGAAGGGTGGTTCCTCCCATCAGAATGGCGGCGCTGAGTGTTTCCCGGATGGCTTCTGCCAGCCTGTGGTAGCGGTCGAGGCTGATTCTTCCGGCCTTCCGGCGGGGATGAATGCCTGATTTGAACAGCGCTTCATTGGCGTAGATGTTGCCAGCACCCACCACCACCTGATTGTCCATGACGAACGACTTCACTGGAGTATTCTTGCCTCGTGAGAGCCGGAAAAGATGCGCGCCATTGAATTCGGGTGCCAGGGGCTCGGGACCAAGATGGCTTATCAGGGGGTGTTCTTCGGCAGAGTCGGCCCAGAGCCAACAGCCAAACCGGCGGGGATCGTTGAATCGAAGGATGACGCCGGACTGTAATGCCACGTCGATATGATCATGGGTCAGGGGAGGGGTATTGTCTGTGATAATGCGCAGGCTGCCGGACATGCCAAGGTGAACAATTACCGTGCCCCGGTCCATGTTCAGGAACAAATACTTGGCCCGGCGGTCTACACTTTTAATAACCTGACCTTCCAGCCTCTCGCCCAAATCAGCAGGAACAGGCCAGCGCAGACTGCCGTTGCGAACGGTGACTCGGGTAATCGTCTCACCTTCACAGTGGGGCGCAATACCCCTCCGGGTTGTCTCTACTTCGGGCAGTTCGGGCACGGGCGGGAATCTCCGATGGAAAACGCGTTAGTGTAATCAGTAACAATTTTGCATCCAAATGCTGTTGTTGTGGCTTACAGCTGTACGCTAAAGTGTCAGGGTTGGCCTCGCGCCAAAGATAATGTTTTTGAGGATTTTCTATGTGGTTTAATGGTCTCCTTGACCTGTCGGTGATGCAGCTCATTCTGGTCACCCTCGGAATGACACACGTCACGATTGTCAGTGTAACGCTCTATCTGCATCGCCATTCGGCGCATAACTCGCTGGATCTGCATCCGGCCCTGAAACACTTTTTCCGGTTCTGGCTCTGGTTGACCACCGCCCAGAACACCAAAGAGTGGACCGCTATTCACCGTAAACACCACGCCAAGTGTGAAACTGAGGAAGATCCCCATAGCCCGGTGGTGTTGGGTATTCGAAAGGTGTTGTTCCAGGGCGCCGAACTCTATGCCGAGTCGGCAACTACCGAAACGCTTGAACGCTACGGTCAGCGGACTCCGGAAGATTGGGTTGAGCGGAATGTCTACAGTCGCTACAGAATGCTGGGCATTTCGTTGATGGCGGTGATCAATCTGGCATTGTTCGGCGTTCACGGCATCTGGATCTGGGCGGTACAGATGATGTGGATCCCCGTCTGGGCTGCTGGTGTGGTTAATGGCATTGGCCACTGGATGGGCTACCGCAACTACGAGTGTGCCGACAACGCCCGGAATATCAGCCCGTTGGGTCTTCTGATCGGTGGCGAAGAGCTGCACAACAATCATCACACTTACCCGAATTCCTCCAAGCTGTCCCGTCGCTGGTTCGAGGTGGATATCGGCTGGGGCTACATCCGCCTGTTCCAGTTGTTCGGACTGGCCAAGCCAAAGGGTTATCGACCGATTGCCCATCATGTGCCGGGCAAGCTGGATGTGGACGTAGAAACCGTACAGGCGATTGCCAACAACCGATTCGATATCATGCGTCAGTACCGCAAGCGCGTTATGGAGCCGGTGTTACGCCAGCAGAAATCACTGATGGATGATGAGATCCGTCCCCGCTACCGGAAGCTCAAGCAGCTGCTTTCACGTGAGATCACGCTCATCCATCCCAAGGAAAAGGAAACTCTCGAATCTGTGCTGGAACGCAATGCGGTGCTGCGCCAGATCTACGAGAAAAGCCACGAGCTGCAGGCGCTCTGGCGTCAGCGTGGGCTCAAACCCCAGGACAAGCTGAACGCGCTGATGGAGTGGTGCCGTGAGGCGGAAGCCAGCGGTATCCGGTATCTCGAGGAGTTTGCCGAGCACCTGAGGGCTTACTCCCTGCGCCCGGCCGCATGATCCGGCGCTGAAGTTCGACCTGAACCTGCTTCGGCGGTGAATCCGGGGGCCAGATGAACGCTTTCATCTGGCCCCTTTTCATTTTTGATCGGCAACGACCCGGAACAGGGAATAGGACACCTGGCCAGCGCTTTTCTGACGGTGTAGCTGCCAGGATGCGGGCACTGCCGGGGTTGGTAATTCGCTCTCGTGTTCGACGTAAACCCAGCCGCCGGGGTTAAGCCAGGCTTGCTCGTCGAGTAAAGGAAACAGTCTTTCCAGCCAGCCCTGACGGAACGGCGGATCCATGAATACGATGTCGAATGGCGGTCGGTTTCTCTGGCGCAAGTAGCTCTCGACGTCTGAGCACACCACCTCACCACCTTCGGATTTCAGCAGCCTGAGGTTGTCCCTGAGCGCCTTCGCAAGGGCCGGGGTGTGATCCACCAGGGTTGCTCGTGCGGCACCTCTGGACAGTGCCTCCAGCCCAAGGGCGCCGGAGCCGGCGAACAGATCCAGGCAGTCGCTGCCTGCAAGGTGAAAGGCAAGCCAGTTGAACAGGGTTTCCCGGGTTCGGGCCGGGGTTGGCCGTACGCCGCCGGCATCCGGAAAGCGCAGTTTCCGGCTGCGCCAGTCGCCGCCGATGATTCGCAGTTCACCGGTACCGGTGTTGTTGCGCGCCGAAGTCGCGCCACGATTGAGTGGCTTACTCTTCGAAGGGCTCTGGCCTGCGGGTTTTCGGCGCGCCATAGTTGCGGCTCCGGGGCTGTGTTTGGTTCTGGGTATCTGCGCGCATCTTACCGGAAACCGGGGCTGGCGTGATAATTCGGGCGGCCCTCACTTCATCGGGACAGTCTGCTAGAATGTCGGCTTTCTTTGTCCCGCCCATTCAGACAGATGGATTGACTTTTATGACGGCAGAGTGGATTACAATCGGCCTTCTGGCCCTTCTTGTGCTCGTATTTGTCCTGGATATCGCCGGTAACCGCAGCCGGGCGCCACGCCCGAAGCCGGTACCACAGCGCAAGCCGGAGGTTGCCAAAGGGCCAGCTCCGGAGCCGGAAAAAGGCGAGAGTGAAGCGCCTGCCGCCGCAGAGCCACAACCAGAGCCGGTGGCGGAGCAACAGCCAGAGCCAGTGGCGGAGCCAGAACCAGCTCCGGAGCCCAAGCCTGAGCCCGCGGAAGAACCGCAGAAAGCCCCGGAGCCTGAGCCTCAGGTCAGCGTTTTCGAGCGAATCAAAAAGGGGTTGGGCAAGACCCGGGCGAGCCTGACCGGCGGCCTGTCGGACCTGTTCTCCCTGAGCAAGAAAATTGACGAGGACCTGCTGGAGGAAATCGAAACCACACTGTTGATGGCTGATGTGGGTGTTACCGCCACCTCCGAAATCATTGATTCGCTTACCGACAAGCTTGAACGCAATCAGCTCAAGGACGGGGAAGCCCTGCGCAAGGCCTTGCGGGATGAACTGCATGGATTGCTGAAGGATGTGACCAAACCCCTGCAGATCGACTCCGGCACGACGCCCTACGTCATTCTCATGGTGGGGGTAAATGGGGTAGGCAAGACCACCACCATCGGCAAGCTCACCAAAAAATTCCAGAACGAAGGCAAATCGGTCATGCTCGCCGCCGGCGATACCTTCCGTGCCGCGGCGGTTGAGCAATTGCAGGTCTGGGGTGAGCGCAACAGCGTGCCGGTGGTCGCTCAACACACCGGCGCCGACAGCGCCTCGGTGATTTTCGATGCCATCCAGTCTGCCAAGTCCCGTGGCGTCGACGTGGTGATTGCCGA
>JAWWAT010000086.1:0-10002 GCA_033721635.1 Marinobacter sp.
GCCCAGAAGGATCAGCGCTACGTAGAACATCGCCAACCAGTTCCCACTGAGCTGTTTCAAACCAACAACGCCGTGCACCAGCGCCAGGCTGGCCAGGAACAGCGGCGTTCCCGCGGCCCAGGCCAGCAGCATGGAATTCAGCCCGAGGAACGGACCGACTACCATGGTCACCGCGCACAACACCGCAATAGGCGGAGACAGCCTCAGGCCATGGAATTCCTTGCGGAATCCACCGGGGTTGTAAAGCCCCGCCTGCCAGGCCCGCGCCAGCATGGTCATGCCCACACCCGTTGCCAGGTAGGTGCCTGCCATGCTCGCGTTCATCGTGTCCCGGATAACCTTATCGAGGTCATCGCCGAGACTCTTCGCAATTTCGGCATTGTACTGTTGGTAAAAACTCACCCCGGCCTGGACCAGATCATCCAGCAGCCCCGGGTACACCACAGGCAACATCAGGCCCGTGACGATTGCGAGAAAACTTCCCGCAAGCAGAGCTTTTTCCCAGGACAGCGTTGTCCTGATCAATGACGCCATAAGCATCACCTGGAGCAACACGGCCAGAGCGGTCGGGTCCTGCCCGAAAATGCTCCAGCCAAGCGCCGGAAGTAATGCCCAGAGCCCGATATTGAGCCCCTGACTGATGCCAAGCCTGAGAATGACCAGGCCAACAACGGCTGCGCCAATCCAGAACAACAAGGGTACGGCAGTTGTTACTGCTGCTACCCCACCGGCCTGGAGGGGACCGCGCATTACATACTGTGCAAGTGCACGCATGGTCCCAAGTCCTGTGTTTCTGTTACTTAGTTATCGTGGCTGTCCGAGTACGGCAGCAGTGCCAGGTAGCGGGCACGCTTGATAGCGGTAGCCAGCTGACGCTGATAACGTGCTTTGGTGCCGGTGATGCGGCTGGGCACGATTTTGCCGGTTTCAGTGATGTAGCCTTTCAGGGTGTCCAGATCTTTGTAATCGATCTCCTTAACACCCTCTGCCGTGAAGCGGCAGAACTTACGACGTCTGAAAAAACGAGCCATAACTTAACTCCTCAACTCCGGTTAATTACTCTTCTTCGTCCTGGGTTTCAGCACGCTGACGTGGCTCGTCAGATTCGGCTGAACGACGCGGGCGATCATCGCCGCCACGACGGTCTTCACGGGACTCGGAAGCTTTCATCGGGGACAGGTCTGTATCCGCACCATCACGGCGCAGGATCATGTCGCGGATGATTGCATCGTTGAAACGGAAGTTGTGAGTCAGCTCGTCCATCGCGGCCTGTGAACATTCAACGTTCATCAGTACGTAGTGAGCCTTGTGAATCTTGTTGATCGGGTATGCCAGGTGACGACGGCCCCAATCTTCCAGGCGATGTACCTTGCCGCCATCTTCAGTGATGACGCCGGTATAACGCTCGATCATCGCGGGCACCTGCTCGCTCTGATCCGGATGTACCATAAAAACGATTTCGTAGTGACGCATGAGTTCTCCCTACGGTTTAAACAGCTTCCTTTTTACCGGTACGGCGTTGAACCCGCGACCAGCAAACATGAAAGCAAGGAGTTGACAGCTGCTGCTGCCGGTTTCTTTTTGCTTTATCAATAAGGCTTTACAAGAAAGGCTTGATCAAAAGCTTGGCCCGGTATTGCCTGCAATCAGGCAATACAAAACCACCCCTTAAAAAAGGGGTCACGTATTCTAGGCGGGGAAAGGCCTGTGTGCAAGGGTTAACCAAGCCGCTGGCGCAGTGCTTCGTATAGGCAAACACCCGTAGCCACAGAGACGTTGAGACTGTCTACGTGGCCGAACATGGGGATGTTGATCAGCTGATCGCAGTGCTCGCGGGTGAGCCGGCGCATACCCTTGCCTTCGGCGCCCATCACCAGCGCTACCGGCCCCTTGAAATCGGCCTGGTAAAGGGTGGCGTCCGCCTCACCGGCGGTTCCAATCAGCCAGACACCCTGATCCTGCAAACTGCGCAGAAAGCGGGCAAGGTTGGTGACCCGCACAAAGGGCACCGTCTCGGCAGCCCCACAGGCGACCTTTCGGGCAACCGGCGTCAATGACGCAGACTTGTCCTTCGGCACGATAACGGCCTGAACACCAACAGCATCGGCGGTGCGCATACAGGCACCAAGGTTGTGCGGATCGGTCACACCATCAAGCACCAGCAGGAACGGCGGTTTGTCACTGGCGGCCAACTGGGCCAGCAGATCATCTTCGGTCCATTCCCGGCTTTCACTGACAGCCGCAACAATGCCCTGATGAACACCGGACACCCGCTCATCAAGCTCCTTGCGGTGCACGACCTTCCATTTCACCCCAAACCTGTCCAGGGTATCGGTAATGCTCTTGACCCGCTTATCCTGCCGGCCGGTCTGGATCCATACCTGCTGAAGACGCTCAGGCTCGCGCTTGAGGACAGCCTCAACCGCGTGCCAGCCAAACACATACTCTCCGGACACTGGTTCTGATTCCTGTTACTTGCCTGATTTTCGCGGCTTGGCTTTCTTGTCGTCTTTGCCAGCGCCACCGCCCTTCTTGCCTTTTTTAAGGGCAAGCTTAGCAGCCTTTGCAACCAGCTCATCTCTGGCAGACGGCGTTTCATTATCATCGAAGGCCTCAGGCCCCTTTTTCTTCGATGACGCCGACGCCGGGCGTTTCCTCGGGCGCTTCAGGCCAGGCTCGCCGGGTGATGCGCCTTTCTGGCCAGGCTTGGTTCTGCCGGGCGGCTTGCCACCTTTGCCGGGGCCGCGCTTGCCCTTTCCTCGCTCGCTTTTATCTGGAACCTTGAGCGCGTCGCGATCTGCCTGTCGATGCACGGGCTCGCTGATCAGCTCCAGGTCGATCTTGCGATCTTCCATTCCAACCCGAACGACTTTCACACGTACCTCATCACCAAGCCGGAAGCTCATTGCCGTGCGCTCACCGATCAGGCGATGCTTGGCTGAATCGTGATGGAAGAAGTCACCGCTGAGCGTCGACACGTGCACCAGCCCCTCTATGTAGACGCCAGAAAGCTCCACAAAGAAACCGAAGGGCACAACGGACGCAATGACACCGTCGTACTCCTCACCGACATGATCACTGAGGTACTCACACTTCAGCCAGGCCATGACGTCACGGGTGGCATCATCGGCACGGCGCTCTGCCATCGAGGTGTGCTCACCCAGCTGCTCCATCCGGGCCATATCGTAAGGATACTCGGCAAGCTCGGGATCCGGCTTCGGTGGCGGAACCACATCCTTGGAAGGCTGCCCGCCGTGAATAACCGACTTGATGGCCCGGTGATTAATAAGGTCCGGATAACGCCGGATCGGCGACGTAAAGTGGGCGTAACCCGCGTAGCCAAGGCCAAAATGGCCACCCTCTTCCGGACTGTAGACGGCCTGGCTGAGCGAACGCAGCATCACCGTCTGGATCACATTGGCATCCGACCGATCTTTGATACTGTTCAGCAGTTCCTGGTAGTCCGCAGACGTGGGGTTATCACCACCGCCCAATTGCAGACCCAGCTCACCCAGGAACAGCCGCACTGCATTAAGCCGCTCTTCTGACGGGCCATCATGGACCCGGTAGAGTGCCGGCAGTTTGTGTTTTTTCAGGAATCGCGCTGTGGCAACGTTCGCACACAGCATGCATTCCTCGATGATCTTGTGGGCATCGTTGCGCTGTACCGGCACGATTTCTTCTATTTTCCGGTCGGCGTCAAACACAATCTTGGTTTCGGTGGTTTCGAAATCGATCGCTCCACGCTCGGTGCGGGCCTTGCGCAGCAACTGGTAGAGCCCATAAAGATTGTGCAACTGCGGAAGCACGTTGGCGTACTGCTCACACAGCTTGTAGCCCTGCTCGGTGTCAGGATGTTCCAGCATGGTGCTTACCTTGTTATAGGTAAGCCGCGCATGACTGAACATGACCGCCTGGTAGAAGCTGTAACTGCTGATATTGCCGGCAGCGCTGATGGTCATATCGGCCACCATGCATAGGCGGTCGACCCCCGGGTTCAGCGAACACAGGCCGTTGGACAGTTTTTCCGGCAGCATCGGAACCACATGGTCCGGGAAATAGACCGAGGTGCTGCGATTAACCGCCTCTTCGTCCAACGGCGTTCCAGGACGGACATAGTGGGAAACGTCGGCAATCGCAACCAGCAGTCGATAACCACCGCGGGGCCTCGGCTCGCAATACACGGCATCGTCGAAATCACGGGCACTTTCATCGTCGATGGTTACCAGCCGGAGATTTCGGATGTCCTTCCGGTTAGCCTTGTCTTTCTCTGTGACTTCTTCCGGAATTTCTGCCGTCTGTTCACCGACGGCAGGCGGCCAGCTGTGGGGAATATCGTAGGACCGAATGGCAACGTCGATCTCCATTCCTGGCGCCATGTGCTCCCCGAGCACCTCGACAACCTTACCCAATGGCTGAGTGCGCACGGTGGGCTGGCGAACAATGTCCACCACAACATACTGGCCGTGCCGGGCGTTGCCGCAGTTCTCCTGGGGAATCAGCACTTCGTGGTTGATCCGCGCGTTTTCCGGAACAACGAAGCTGATTCCGCTTTCCTGGAAAAAGCGTCCCACCGTCTGGCTGGTCCGGTATTCCAGAACTTCAACGATCACACCTTCGCGCCGGCCGCGATCGTCGACCCGGTCAACCCGGGCTGCTACCCGGTCTCCGTGAAACACCTGGCGCATCTGGCGAGCGGTAAGAAACAAGTCGGAGCCGCCATCATCAGGCACCAGAAAGCCGAAACCATCCTTGTGACCGATCACTCGACCGGTCACAAGGTCCGCTTCTTCAATGGGCAGGTAGGCGCCCCGCCGGTTGCAGATCAGCTGGCCATCCCGACACATGGCGATCAAACGCCGACGAAGGGCTTCAATGCCCTCTTCCGAGGACTGGCCCAGTTCGGAACACAATGTTTCATGTGTTGCGGGAGCCCCGCGATCCTTCAGATGCGAGAGGATAAATTCCCGGCTTTGAATAGGATTATCGTATTTTTGGGCCTCACGGCTGGCGTGAGGATCCCGGTCGTTTTTCTTCCTGGAAACCATTCGGATCCTTGTTCTGAGGCTGCGCCAACGCGGCACAGTTTAGATTCGTTTACAATCAGTATAACGTTGGGACGGAGCTCCTGCCTATCAACCTGCCAGGAATAGGCATAAATACCTGCCCACCTTTTTGCAAAAAAGTGTTTGACAGCCCAGAGCGGAATTATTAAAGTACGCGCCATCGGTTGAGGGACGCACCTCAACGCTGGCAGAAACGTTTAGTTTTCAACAAACTAAGGTTCTGCAAATCACCTGCCGAGGTGGTGAAATTGGTAGACACGCTAGCTTCAGGTGCTAGTGGGGGCAACCCCGTGGAGGTTCAAGTCCTCTCCTCGGCACCACTTCCTTCCTCAGGAAGTGGTCAGACAGCCAACCGGCGAAGTCTTAATCATCTTTGAATTAAATCCAGTTACTTCAATGTCTTTGCGTGTATCGCCGACAGAATACGCCTGATTCGGCCTATTTCAATAATCGCACCAAGTACACAGACAACCTTTCGTAGTCGTATTCCACCCGCGCATAGGCGGAGTTAGGCACACCCTCGAACTCGCGACCGCATTCACCTGACGGATTGTAACTTTTCAAATAGGCGTCGCGGATTAGGTTCGGTTGTTCAGCAACAAAGCCTGGCCCGTCGGCCGCCGGGTAATTGATTGCCCACTCGAAACTGCCATCGCCAGTCACGCGGCTCAGCTGGAGAAGATCCGGATCCAAGAATCCGTAACGCAGCAGTCGAAGATTCGGTTGCTCTGTTCCGGAAAACTCTCTTCGATCGAACTCAAGAACCGGATCGGTAAAGCCAGTGGGCTGGGGGTCGTAGCCAGAAAACTGGTATGACTGAACGCCTGTTACAACCTGGCTAGCGTCGACGGCATCCCCCTGTGGGGTGCAGGCGTTGATGTCGGTCGCGAAGGTTATGGCTTCCACCTCACTGCCCTGCTCTGAAATCCGGTAACCGGGAAATACAGCAGAGGAATTTGCGGTTTCGGGAACCAGCGTACGGGGCACGCCATTGCGAATCTCTGCAACCAGTTCCACCAGATCACCACTGTCCCTGGTCCAGCTGTAGGTTACCTCTGGCGGGCCTCCCAACTCAGTTGAGTCCGCTGAAATACCTCGATGTTCGTGGCAGGTGGTGCTGGTCTCGAAATAGATCCTCCGGTTGTCCCAATCGAAAACCAGACGTTCATCCGTGCCCTCTTCATCGAAATTCAAGCGGCTCTGTTCCGAAAGTGCGGCGGAGGGCAACCACTGGGTTTGCAGGACCGCCATGTAACCATCCACACCGATCAGTCGTGCCAACTCCGGCATGGAGGGTGCCAGACAGCCGTTTGCCGAGATAGATTCGAGGCGTCCGCTCTCACTGTAGTCGAAGGCCAGCTCAGCGGAAATCTGCAGGCCGGAGCGACTGGCGGGCAGTGTGTCCTGGCTGGAGGGCTCGGCGAAGATTTTCTGGCTGGTGAGCAGCACAGGATCGCTCAATTCCAGATCCACTTCAGGCAGGGCCAGGGCGTCGACATCAACATTGGCAAAGTCACCCTGGGCGGCGGCATCCACCACCGCAATGACATCCCCGGCATTCTGCACCAGGGAGACACCCAACAGAAACGTCGCTTCCCTGCTCAGGAATTGCTCCGTGCCGTCACTGTCCCCGGCCGCCAGCAGGTCGTTGCTGGCGGCGGGAATCTGGCTGGACATGAACCTTGCCAATGCCCGGGCGTAGGCATGTGAGCGCTCGTCCTGAGCGAGGATATAATCGCGCACCAGATTCAGGTCAGCCAGGCTGTCAGCATCGCCGGACGGCGTTTCCAGGAACGCCCCCAGCCCGACGATGCCCCGATAGCGGGCCAATGTTGTTAGTGGCGTGATATTGCGAACACCCGGAGGCGCCGACATCAGATAGGCTCTCGCTACCGGGACTTCTCCGCTGCGAGTTTCCTCAAGGGTTTTCCCCGGCAGGGCGACGGCATGAAGCGGATAGTCCCGTGGATCAAGATCCGGGCCCACTTCAGGGTCCAGAACCAGTTCCGAGATATCCATTGCAAAACGGCCGCCGGCGCCGCTGATTGCGGTTGGCTCACCGGAAGCCAGGGTGACTTCGCTGCCGTTATCCAGTTCGATAACCAGAGGCCCCGGGGTGTATTGGCTGTCACCATCCATATCCAACCAGACCCGGGCGTTCTTCAGGTAGCCGTCGATAACCTTGCCCGTATAAGGCGCAGGCTCGCTGTACTCCACGCCATCGAAATCCCGCCCGTCCACGGGCAGCTCATCGGATTCCTCACCGCAACCGGCCAGGGCAAGGGAGAGAACAGATACAGAGAGACCTATCAGGCGTTTCATCGCGGCAACCATTTATCCTTGTTAGAGGTTGTGCCGCTACTTTAGGGGATGTGGTGATCGGAGACCTTGATAGGTTTGGCAATTTGTAAAGTTTGGTAACTGGCACTCCGTCTGATTAATAACCAGACGGGGTGCCAGTCACGACGAGCAGCTGTAGTGGGAAACCCCGCCCAGATCGAACAGCTCCAATGGCTTCAGCCGGTAGTATTGCGACTCAACGGCAGTTGATTGCTCGGCGTAGGGGTGAGTCAATACATCCTGCAGCGCCCTCAACGGCTGGTAGTCACCCTCGGCGGCCCGCTGATAGGCAGGCACCACGAACCACTCACGCATGGTGTATTTCGGGTTCACGAGCTTCATGTTGCGGGATAGCTCCTCACGGGATTGGGAGCTGCCAGCAGATCCATCAATTCCAACCTGCGATTGCCATTTGGCAAACCATTCTGACCAGCGGTTGAGCAGCCCTTCCGACTCGGCCCCTCCGGCCACATCCAGTGATCTGTAGAAGCTGTTTTTGAGGGGTTCGATGTCTTCGGGTACGGAGGAAAGCTCCCGGAAGAACATCGTATAATCCACAGGGGTCCGCGCCATCAGCGTAATCAGTTCCCTGAAGAGTTCGGCGTCAAAAGCGCCAAGGCCCAGCTTCTCTGCCCACATTTCTTCCAGCTCCGCCTGCATTACCTCGGCAAATCCACCGTGAATCTCCTGAAGTTGCGCCAATTCCCTCTCGTGAGTTTCCAGCAGCGGCTGGAGGGCCGAACAGAAACTCTTGAAGTTCCGTTCCGCCGCTGCCGGCTGGTTCAGGAAAGAGAAGTGCTGCCCGCCACCGGTCCAGGGTTGGTAGAACGGCTCAAACACCTCGCAGAAGCCAAAAGGCCCGTAATCCAGTGTGAAGCCGCCAGCCGCGCAGTTGTCACTGTTGAAATTGCCCTGGCAATAACCAACCCGGATCCAGTTCGCTACCAGGGAGGCAAGGCGGCTACGGAACTCCCGCGCGAGCATCACGATTTTTGTGGGAGTATCGAGGGACTGGTCAATAACGCCGCTGTACTCCCGATCAATCAGGTGCAGTACCAGTTGTTCGAGTTCTTCATGGGCGCGGGGGTGCTCCTGCTTTCGAGCCCTGCGACCGAAGAGCTCCAGCTGGCCCACCCGAATGAAGGACGGGGCCACGCGGGTTGAGATCGCAACCGGCTCCAAGATGAGCTGGTCCGGATCCAGGGAATGAGAGCCCGGAGCGTACCAGGGGCGCCGCACTCGCTCTGTTTTCGAAACATAGAGGCTCAGCGACCGGGAGGTTGGCACTCCCAAAGCGTGCATGTGCTCTTGTGCCAGGAATTCACGGACGCTGGAACGCAGAACCGCCCGGCCGTCGGCGCCGCGACAATAGGGCGTCTGGCCGCCCCCCTTGAGCTGCATTTCCCAGCGCTGACCATTCAGAACAGCTTCCAGCACCGAAATAGCACGGCCGTCGCCATAGCCGTTGCCGGTCTGGAACGGGCACTGCTGGGTGTATTCGGTGCCGTAGATGGAAAGCGCGTAGCCACAGGCCCAGCCAACTTTGCGCATCGGCTGAGGAACGAGTGAGAGGTCTCCGGAGAACATCCGGATAAAGTCATCTGATTGGGCGAGGCTATCGGCAAAGCCTAACTCGCGAAACAACCCCGGGCTGTGGGCCACGTATTCAGGATTTTCGATGGGCGTGGGCCGGACTGGAACATAATGCCCCGAATAGACCTGCCTGGGCTGATGATCCACACCATCGGGAGTGGCATCCGGATCACAGTTCAGACTATCCATGAGGGAATAGTCGGCCATCGGTGCAAGTTCTTCGAGGTTGGTCACTTCGAAACGGGTTTCTCGCGACAACGGCTTGTTCATCTGTGCCTCTCCTGATCAAAGGAAACGGGCAGTGCCAGCACTGCCCTCAATTGCCCCTATGACCAGCACCCGTGGCGAGGGTTCAGAATGAACGGGCAACGATTTCCTTCATGATTTCATTGGTGCCGGCGTAGATCCGCTGCACCCGTGAGTCTGCCCAGGCCCGTGCGATCGGATATTCCCACATGTAGCCGTAGCCCCCGTGAAGCTGCACACACTCATCCATCACCTTGCACTGCAGGTCCGTGGTGAGCTGCTTGAGCATCGCCGCGGTGGGGATGTCGAGCTTCTTGTCGAGATGCAGCTCCAGGCAACGATCGGTGAACACCCGGGCAGCGGTGATTTCCGCCTTCATTTCCGCCATCTTGAAGCGGGTATTCTGGAACGCAATCACCGGTTTCCCGAAGGCATTGCGCTCCTTGACGTAATCCAGGGTCCACTGCCAGGCAGCTTCAGCAGCGGCCACAGCCCCCAAAGCAACCTGCAGACGCTCTGCCGCCAGTTCCTGCATCAGCTGGAAAAAGCCCTGGCCTTCGCCCGGGCCGATCAAGTTTGCTGCAGGCACTTTCACGTCCTGGAAGAACAGCTCGGACGTGTCCTGGGCCTTCATGCCTACCTTATTCAGGTTCTGGCCTTTTTCGAAACCCTCCCAAGCGGATTCCACCATGAACAGACTGATGCCTTTGGCGCCTTCCTTCGGGTCGGTCTTGGCGACCACAATGACCACATCGGC
>JAWWAT010000087.1:0-9994 GCA_033721635.1 Marinobacter sp.
CCATGGCGACGTTGGCCCCGAAGACCGGTTCCTGTACTTCACCACCTGTGGCTGGATGATGTGGAACTGGCAGGATTCCGCGCTGCTGACCGGGGCGGCCGTGATCACTGTGGATGGCTCACCGGGTTACCCAAGCCTGAACTTCCTCTGGGACACCGTGGCGGAAGAGAAAGTCACCCACTTCGGCACCAGCGCGAGATTCATTGCCGGGTGCCGCAAGGCCGAACTGCAGCCTGCGAAAACCCTGGACCAGAGCAAGCTGCGGGTGGTGTTCTCCACCGGCTCGCCGCTGTTGCCGGAAGACTATGACTGGATCTACACCGACGGCGCTCCCGGCGCCCTGCTGGGCTCCATCGCCGGTGGCACCGATATCTGCGGCTGCTTCGTGGGCTCAACGCCGCTGCTGCCGGTTCGTCGCGGCGAAATCCAATGTCGCTTCCTGGGCGTGGACGCCGTGGCCTATGGCGACGACGGTCAACCTGTCAGCGAAGGCCGCGGCGAACTGGTCTGCCGCCAGCCATTGCCCTCCATGCCCGTCAGCTTCTGGCAAGACCCGGGCGACGAACGCTACAAAGAAGCCTATTTCAGCACCTTCCCCGGGGTCTGGGCCCATGGTGACTTCATCGAATTCACCGAGCACGGCGGTGCCATCATCTATGGCCGCTCTGACGCCACCCTGAACCCGGGCGGCGTTCGCATCGGCACGGCGGAAATCTACCGTCAGGTCGAAACCGTGGCGGAGGTCAAAGACAGCCTCGTAGTGGGGCGCCAGATCGACGGCGATGTGGAAGTGGTGTTGCTGGTGGTCCCGGCCGACGGCCAGGAAATCACCGAGGAGTTGCTGAAACAGCTCAAAATCCGAATCCGCGAAGGCGCCAGCCCACGGCACGTGCCCAAGCACATCGTGCAGGTGAACGACATTCCCTACACGCGCAGCGGCAAGAAGGTGGAGCTGGCGGTGGCCCGGCTGATCAACGGCTCGAAGAAGGCGGACAACCGGGATGCTCTCGGGAATCCCGAGGCATTGGATCATATTCGGGAGCGGTTGGCTGAGGTTGGATTGTTGCCCGACTAAAGGCCTGAAATCTTGGGAAGGTTGTCGGATTACGCCGTTGGCTAATCCGACCTACTCTTCTGGTTTTGTCGACAAAATGCTTTCGAAATCAGCTGTGATTGACTGCGTGAAGGCACACCGAGAAGCCCGGTGAGCGGTAGAGGGACCCCTTTCCAAAACTGTGCGGAGCCAAGGATGGCGGAGCCCAAGCGTCACAGGGATGTGCCGTAAGGAGCGTGTTTTGGAAAGGGGTCCCTCTGCCGCTCTACCCGAATGTCTGATGTTAGAAAGTTTCGTAAATTCCCGCCATTTCATCGTCTTGTAACCGAAGATCAGGCATTTTTAGTCCGTTCTTATACTAAGATCGTAACCAAAATTAACGAAAAAATGGTATCTTAGTAGGTCTATCAAAAGTTCCTAATCAGTCATTGCTCAGGTCGGACGTTCAAAAGACGCCTGACCCCGCCATGACCGTCCTGAACCCACCCATTAGCCTGAGGACGAAAATGACATCATCCAAAGCCAAGATTGTCTACACACTGACCGACGAGGCACCAGCCCTCGCAACACGGTCGCTTCTTCCCATCCTGGAAACTTACGCCAAGCCGGCTGGTATCGAATTCGAAACCAGCGACATCTCCCTTGCGGCGCGTATTCTGGCGAACTTCCCGGATTACCTCGAAGAAGATCAGCGGGTTCCGGATGCCCTGGCCGAACTGGGTGAATACACCAAGGATCCGGATGCCAACATCATCAAGCTGCCGAACATCTCAGCGTCCATTCCGCAGCTTCGCGCGGCCATCAAGGAGCTGAACGAACAGGGTTACAAGGTTCCGGAATACAAGGAAAACCCCGAGAACGACGAAGAGAAAGAAATCCAGTCCCGCTACGCCAAGGTTCTGGGCAGTGCCGTTAATCCGGTACTCCGCGAAGGCAACTCCGACCGTCGCGCGCCGACAGCGGTAAAAGCCTTCGCCCGCAAATACCCGCACTCCATGGGTGAGTGGAGCCCGGCTTCACGTACCCACGTGGCACACATGCGTGGCGGCGACTTCTACTCCAGCGAGCAGTCGGTAACGCTGGACAAGGCTACCAAAGTCAACATCGTGTTCGAGAACAAGCAGGGCAAGCAGACCGTCCTGAAATCCGACCTGCCCCTGCAGGAAGGTGAAGTGCTGGACGGCATGTTCATGAGCAAGAAGGCACTGGTGAAGTTCTTCGAGGACGCCATTGCTGATTGCGAGAACACCGGCGTGATGTTCTCCCTGCACGTAAAAGCCACCATGATGAAAATCTCCCACCCGATCGTGTTCGGTCACGCGGTGAAGGTTTTCTACAAGGACCTGTTCGACAAGTACGGTGAGCTGTTCGACGAGATCGGCGTGAACCCGAACAACGGCCTGTCCAGCGTGGTCGAGAAGATCAAGCAGCTGCCGGAATCCAAGCAGGAGCAGATCCAGGAAGACCTGCACGCCTGTTACGAGCACCGTCCGGAAATCGCCATGGTGGATTCGGTCAAGGGCATCACCAACCTGCACGTCCCGAGTGACGTTATTGTTGACGCCTCCATGCCGGCGATGATCCGTAACTCCGGCAAGATGTGGGCGCGGGACAATAAGCTGAAGGACACCAAGGCCGTCATGCCGGAGTCCACCTACGCCACCATCTACCAGGAAGTGATCAACTTCTGTAAGACCCACGGTGCCTTCGATCCCACCACCATGGGTACCGTACCGAACGTTGGTCTGATGGCGCAGAAAGCGGAAGAGTACGGCTCTCACGACAAGACCTTTGAAATCAAGGAAGACGGTGTTGTTCGTATCGTGGCCGAAGACGGCACCGTGCTGACCGAACATAACGTCGAGACAGGCGACATCTGGCGCGCCTGCCAGACCAAGGACCTGCCGATCCGCGACTGGGTCAAGCTGGCGGTTAATCGTGCCCGTGCCACCGGCATGCCGGCGGTGTTCTGGCTGGACGACGAGCGTGCCCACGATGCCCAGTTGATCAAGAAGGTGAACGCCTACCTGAAGGATCACGACACGGAAGGTCTGGATATCCGCATCATGTCTCCGGTTCGCGCGATCCGCTGGACCATGGAGCGTCTGATTCGTGGCCTGGATACCATTTCTGTAACCGGTAACGTTCTGCGTGACTACCTCACCGACCTGTTCCCGATCCTGGAACTCGGCACCAGTGCCAAGATGCTGTCCATCGTTCCGCTGCTTAACGGCGGTGGCCTGTACGAGACCGGTGCCGGCGGTTCCGCACCGAAGCACGTGCAGCAACTGATTCAGGAAAACCACCTGCGCTGGGATTCCCTGGGCGAGTTCCTGGCCACCGCGGTCTCCCTGGACGAGCTGGGTGAGAAACAGAACAACGAGCGCGCGCGCCTGCTGGGTCAGACCCTGGACAAAGCCACCGAGCGTCTGCTGGAAAACAACCAGTCTCCGTCCCGGGTGACCGGCGAGCTGGACAACCGTGGTTCTCACTTCCACCTGGCCCGTTACTGGGCGGAAGAGCTGGCCAATCAGGACAGCGACAAGGATCTGAAAGAGTTCTTCAGCAAGCTGTCCGCACAGCTGGAAGAGAACAAGGACAAGATTCTTGAAGAGATGACCGTGGTTCAGGGGCACCCTGCGGATATCGGTGGTTATTACCATCCGCCGATGGAAAAGGTCTGCGAAGTGATGCAGCCCAGTGCCACGCTGAACAAGATCCTTGAAGATGCCCGTGCATCCGTAAAGTAAGTCAGCGATAAAGCATCCGGGGCGAGGTCCTGGATGCAGGAAAAGCCGGACAGCCCTGACGGGTTCTCCGGCTTTTTTTGTGACCAGGTCCGGGGTCAGTCTTCGTCTGGTTCGTCCTGATAGCCTTTGCCGGTTTCGCCGGCACGCCTGAGCTGAATCAGGGTGAGCGGTGGCCCCACCAGTTCGAAAATCACCGTCGCGCCGATAACCAGAGGCAGAATATACGTCAGTTCCGGCAGCCGCTCTGTGGCCAGCAGTGCCAGGCCGAGGGCAACGCCGGCCTGAGGCATGAGGCAGGCGCCGATCCGTTTTCGGGTATGAGGTGCGGAACCGGCCAGATAGCCGCCGAACCGTCCGCCGGCCAACCTGCCGGCAATCCGGGCGGCAACGTAGGCGAGGCCCAGTGCACCGAGGGTTGGCAGCATGGCCCACTCGAGCTGGTAGCCGGCCATGAAAAAGAACAGGGCCAGGAATGGCTCGGAAACCCCTTCAATTGAGCGGAAAGGGCGCACGTGATGCCTTGCGCGGTTGGCGACCACGATGCCCAGGGTCATGCAGGTGAGCAGATAGGAGAGGCCAAGAAACGAGGCGATGCCGGCGGCCACGAAGACAAAACCGGCGGACTCGAGCAGCATCGGCTCGCCGGGCCGCAGTCGGCCCGTGAGCCAGGCCATGGGCAGCCCCAGGATCGTGCCCAGCAAGACCGCCCCCCCGACATCCAGAAGACCGGCGCCAAGGGTCGAGAGCCCGGTACCGCCGTCGCCCAGCAGCAGTTGTGCACCGACCAGGCAGATACTGAACAGGATGGCGCCCCAGGCATCATCAATGGCGACGACCTGAAACACCAGCCGAGTCAGCGGGCCGTTGGCACCCGCTTCCTTCAGCGTATCCAGTGTTGCTGCCGGCGCCGTTGCCGTTGCGATGGACCCCAGGAGCAGCGCAGCGGGAAGATTCCGGGTAACCAGCCAGACGGCGACGGCAACAAAGGCCGCCGTCACCAGGGTGACCGCCAGGCTCACGATCACCGCTTCCCGACCTTCCGCCAGGTTTTTCACTGCCATGCGCTCGCCCAGCAGGAAGCCGACCATGGCAAGCGTTAATTGGGTAATGAATCCGAAGTGATCGTCTGCACCTGTGGGCAGAAGATCCAGAAGTTCCGGTCCGGCGAGCGCCCCGAGTAACAGCAACAGGGTGACCCTGGGCACGTGTATGCGCTGACCAATGCCGTGGGCGGCCAGGGCCAGCAGCATGGTGCCTCCGATCAGTAGCAGATCCATTGCGTGATTCACGGGTTACTCCTGGTGGGGAGGGGAATGCAGCGAAGCGAACGCGCCTTTGGTCAGGAGGGCCAGATCGCGGGGCGCAAGCTCAATCTCCAGACCTCTACGACCACCGCTTACAAATATGGTGTCGAAGCCCAGGGCCGAGTCGTCAATGAAGGTTGTCAGCTTTTTTTTCTGGCCCAGAGGGCTGACGCCGCCCAGGACATAGCCGGTGGTACGCTCGACCAACTGTTTGTCCGCCATCCCGGCTTTTTTGCCACCGGCCGCCCGGGCGATCAGTTTCATGTTGAGCATGGCGGTCACCGGAACGATGCCCACAACCAGTTCCCTGCCATCGATGGCCACTACCAGAGTCTTGAACACCCGGGCAGGGTCCACGCCCGTTTTCTCGGCGGCCTCGGTACCATAATTCTCGTTCGCCGGATCGTGTTCGTACTCATGGATGATGTGAGGCACAGCGGCTTTGCGCGCAGCGTTGATTCCAGGCGTCATGCTCGGCTCCTGAATGAGGACAGAGACCGGGAATTAAAGCAGCTAAGCGGCACTGCAACAACTGCTCCGGCCCGGAGACAGGGTGGAGTCGTCGGAGGATTTTACCAGGGATGACATTTGTCGCTCGACTTAACGTCCCGTTATGACTATTTTTCGTACATTATAAATGTCCAAACACCGATGGCTGTGTGTTCGTGGAGCCTCCGCGGCCAGACTCTCAAGGAATGAAAAGATTGAACGATAACCGGACACCCCTGCGGCGGGCTGGCTGGGCTGCGTTGGTCTATCTCGTTGCCGGCTTTGCGTGGATTGCGTTTTCCGATACCGCCGCCGAAGCCTGGTTTCCTGACCCCCAGACCTTATCCCTGGTCCAGACCTGGAAGGGGTTTCTGTTTGTCCTGACCACGGGCCTGGTGTTGTTCGTGGTGCTCCTGCGCCAGCTCACCAAGGACCGGGCCCTGCTCACCCTGCAACACAATCAGCGCCAGGCCCTGCGCAAGCGGGAGCGCCAGTTACAGGTTCTTATGGATAATCTCCCGGGTATGGCGTACCGGTGCCGGTATGACCGGCATTGGACCATGCTGTTCGTGTCCCAGGGCTGTGCCCGCCTCACCGGCTATGAGCCGGACGAACTCATCAATAACCGGGTGGCCAGTTATGCCAGTCTGATGGACGAGGAAGACAGTGAGCGGATCCTGGCTGAGGTGAAGACGGCGCTGGACAAGGACGAGTCTTTTTCACTGGAATATGGTCTCACCCGCCAGGATGGCAGTCGCATCTGGGTCTGGGAGCGTGGCCGGGGCATCGAGGAGGACGATGGCACCGTTGTGCTTGAGGGCATTGTGCTGGACATTTCCGATCGGAAGACCCTCGAAAACGAGCTTGAGGAAATGGCCACCCGGGATCCGTTGACCGGCCTGTTCAACCGCAGGGAAATGTCCAGGGTTCTGGAGGAGGAGCTGGAAAGGGCCAGGCGGTACCAGAGACCCATGGCCGTGCTCTGGGTTGATTTCGACCATTTCAAAGATGTGAACGATACCTTCGGCCATGCCGCCGGTGACTCGGTCCTCCGGTCCGTCAGTCGCCTGCTGCTGGGCAGCGTACGAAGCGTTGACGCTATTGGCCGGTTTGGCGGTGAGGAGTTCGTTATCGTTCTGCCGGAAATGGATCTTGAGGAAGCGCAGGACACGGCCGAGCGGCTCCGGCGCAAAGTGGCGGAAAAGCCGCAGCCGCTGGGGAACGGCCAGGAGGTGCCGCTGACCATCAGCGTGGGCATTGCGGTCTATCCCGACCACGGGCAGACTGCGTCCACGCTCTGTGCCGCCGCCGACAAGGCGATGTATCTGGCCAAGCAGCGCGGTCGAAATTGTGTCGCCATGGCGCACCTGCACGACCAGGTCCATAATCAGTAATGAGACCCGTGTGCCGGGCCGTGTGGAGACGGTGACGTCTGGCCGATTGCGACCCGGCCAATGAACAACGGGTCGGTTACCTGGAAGATAGAAGAACAACAACGTTACTGAAAAGGTTTGAACAGATGAACCGACTTGCCCGCCGTGCCCTCCACACCAGCCAGATTCCCGGGGACCTCGAAGCCGTCACCTTCCGGGATGCTGCCGGTGAAAACCCGGCCGCTGCAGGCGTCAGCCAGGAGACGGTCGATGCTCTATGGCGCAGTGTCCAGAGCCTATACCGGACCGGCGTGCATCCGGGAATCCAGATCTCCATTCGGCACAGGGGCGAGCAGGTGCTGCACCGGGCCATTGGTCATGCCAGTGGCAACGGCCCCCATGACCCGCAAGACGCGGTTAAAGTCCCGATGACCACCGATACACCCATCTGTTACTTCTCTGCTTCCAAGGCGGTGACAGCGTTGCTGATGCACATGCTGGCCGAGCAGGGACTGGTCAATCTGATGGATCCCGTATCGTATTACTGTCCGGAGTTCGGGGTGAATGGCAAGCGTACGATCACCGTTCACCAGATTCTCTCCCACCGGGGTGGCATTCCCGCAATTTCCCGGGATACGCCAATTGATGTCCTATGGGACAATGACGAAGTCTGGAAATTGCTCTGTGCCGCGCGCCCGGTGGAGGTCGATGGCGCCAAGGTCGCCTATCACGCCATCACCGGCGGCTTTGTCCTACAGCAGGTACTGGAACGCGTGACCGGCGATTCCATCGAGAACTACCTCGACAAGCACCTGCGACGGCCCATGGGTATGAAGTGGTTTACCTACGGTATTGCCCCGGAGCATCTGAACGATCTGGCCTGCAACTACGCCACCGGGCCAACGCCCCGGTTCCCGGTTTCCTGGGTGGTTAACCGGGCTCTTGGTGGCGATATCCGCACCGTTGAGCGGGTCAGCAACGATCCCCGGTTCCAGGAGGCAGTGATTCCGGCAGGGAACCTGTGTGGTACCGCCGAGGAGATGGGGCGTTTCTTCCAGATGATGCTGAACGGCGGGCTCTGGAGGGGCCGGCGCATCTGCAGCGAGATTACCATTCGCCGGGCCATCCAGCAGTTCGGTTCCCTGCAGATAGACCGCACCATGATGATACCCATGCGCTTCAGTGCCGGCATGATGTTGGGCGGCAATCCGGTGGGCCTCTGGGGCCCGCAAAGCCGCTTTGCTTTCGGGCACGTCGGATTGATCAACAAGCTTTGCTGGGCAGACGCTGCCCGTGATATTTCGGTCAGCCTGCTGAACACGGGCATCCCGATTGTCGGTCATCATCTGCCGGCACTGGCGAAGTTTGTATATACCGTGGGCAACCGTTTCCCGCTGATACCGGAGCACCGGCGACCGCTGATCGCCGCCTGAGGTGAGTGCCCTAGAGGGTCCTCAGCTGGGCTTCCAGGATGCCCAGCACCGATGACAGAATGTCGCGGAAATCCGTCAGGGTCTGGGTACGCTGGATGACGTCCTCGCGGTTTTCATCGAGCCGCTCCAGTTTCGGGACCACCCGGCGAATGCCCTCGGTGATCACTTCGTAAGGGTAATGGTGGTCCTGGATACTGAGCTTGTTAATCTCGGCCACCTCCTGGCTGAAGATGCTGATAATGTCGTACAGCATGTCCTTGTGGTGAATGCTGCTGGCTTCCCAATAGGCGTCGTCCAACAGTTCCAGTAGCGATAGATATTCACGGAGGGTATCCGCCACGGATGTCTGGGTCATGGGAACTCCTGTCGATGGGCAATGTCTCATCTAAAAGGAACT
Organism: Marinobacter sp.; assembly: GCA_033721635.1. GTDB lineage: Bacteria > Pseudomonadota > Gammaproteobacteria > Pseudomonadales > Oleiphilaceae > Marinobacter. The sequence continues at coordinate 8,801 of JAWWAT010000087.1, forward strand.
ATAGCAGGGCTTCCGGCGTGTGGATCACAGAAGGCCCGGCAAGGCTGCAAATAAAAATGAAACTCTATTCATTTTTATTGCACTCCGTCTGACAGTTGTGCAGACTTCGCCTATGGGAACGGATCTATCACGACTCAATGGACGAGAAATCGAATGGACAAGCCCACACCCCCCAGCCACCAGTCAGCCTCCCGTGAGGTCAAGCTGGACCAGCACGATAGCGTGCGCAATCATGTGCACCAGCAGGTACGCTCCGAGGTAGAGCGGCTCGAACGTCGGATTGAAAACCTCCGCCTGGTCAAAGCGCCTCATGCGGCCATCATGATCTCCACCTATGAACGAATGATCGACCGCAAGAAAGGTTTCCTGCAAAACTGGGGCCTCAGGGATGGCGGCGCCAGCTAGCGCTCGGCGATAGCCACCGTTGCCCAACTGGTTAAAGCCTCCGCGTCCTCCTGATAAGTACAATTGGCCGGATTCGGTATGGTGTCCTGCTCGTCCGTTGATTCAGGATCATCAATGCGCGAAGGCTCGCCATCCGAGGCAAAAATGCTCACTCGATCCATGTTGTAGTCCAGCTCGATCCTCAGGCAGTCCGGGTGGTTGTCTTCCCCGGTGTACCCCGGATAGCGGTCGAGTTTGATGACTTGGGATTCGTCATTCTTGATAAACAGGGTGTCGGTGTTCTCGTCAATGAAATCCTGGCGCAGTTCAATGCTGCCGTGGTTCCGGCTCAGATAGTCGGCCGTTGCAAACTCGGTGGGACTGTAACCCAGCGTCATGAAACTGTTGGCATCAAACCGGCTGCCTGCCAGCACACTGACCAGTTCCGGCTGGTCCGCCTGGTCCTCTTCCGCCACGCTTCGGCTGACATACTGGATGGTGCGGTACACCTTGTTCTCAAGATCCGACCCCTCCGGACCATCCGGAAGGTAACGCCAGTCGAGGGTGGGGTAGATCCAGAGCTGGTCGTTCAGTGGCAGGTCGGCAATCACCGCCGACGGGTCTGTGAACCGGATCTGGGCACCGTTACCCCGTGTGTTGTAGGTGCCAGCGACGCCATCGGCAATGCGTTGGCTGATGTACCGTTTGCCTTCCTGGAAATTGGTGACTTCGCCGGACGCCAGCACCTGATTCATCAGGTCCAGCGGGTTGCGCACGTTGTCATAACTCTTGCCCGTGTCCGTTGGGGTC
>JAWWAT010000088.1:0-9959 GCA_033721635.1 Marinobacter sp.
CACCTGTCCGCTGGTCACCAAGGTGCATCTTGAGGTGATGAAGTACAGCCGTGACGGGCGTGAATGCATTCTGATCGGCCACCATGGACACCCGGAAGTGGAAGGCACCATGGGGCAGTACGATCACAGCAATGGCGGCGAGATCTATCTCGTAGAAGACGAGAAAGACGTCGCCGGCCTGGTCGTAAAGAACCCATCGAAGCTGTCATATGTCACCCAGACCACGCTTTCCATGGACGACACTGCCCGGGTTATTGATGCTCTCAGAGAGAAGTTTCCAGAAATCCAGGGCCCCCGCAAGGACGACATCTGCTACGCCACCCAGAACCGCCAGGACGCGGTAAAACAGCTCGCTGGCGACTGCGACCTGATGCTGGTAGTGGGCTCCCCGAACAGCTCCAACTCCAACCGTTTGCGTGAGCTGGCTGAGCGTATGGGGACGCCAGCTTATCTTATAGATCAGTCAGAGCAGATTGATCCAACTTGGTTGAAGGACAAGCGGGCCGTGGGTGTAACAGCAGGTGCCTCCGCTCCTGAGATACTGGTAAACGAAGTCATTGCCCGCTTAAGAGAGCTCGGGGGTGAAGTGCCCGAAGAAATCAAAGGTAGAGAGGAAAACGTCGTTTTCTCGATGCCTAAAGAATTACGAATCGATGCCATCGAAGTCTGAGGCGGATGGCATCGGTCTTGTCGGGTATACCTACCAGCATCCGGCTTGGGCCGCGCCACGGTTACCCTGCTCGTCCACAGTAAGAGTTCCACAATCATCGTTGGCCTGGGCGGCAGTGGGAACTGCTTGCAAGGTAAAGGTATCCCGCGTCACCGCCCCCGTGAAACTAATGTTATAAAACGCAGTTCCGTTCTGGGGCGATTGACTGAACGGCAAGACAGGGTCGTTGCCAGCGTCGCGGTAGTCGAAGCCGTTTGAGTAGCGGCGCTCCATCCATTGTGTGAGTTCCAGCAGGTCAGCTTGCGCTGTCGTCCTTCTGGTTTGCTCAACCTGATTCTGGTAGAGAGGAAGGGCAATGGCTGCGAGGATCGCAATGATCGCGACGGCGATAACCAGCTCAATCAAGGTAAAGCCCGCGTGCGAGTTCGTTTTCATAATCTTTATCTCTTGCATCGTTATTCCTCGCTGCTTGTCGCGACTTATTGATTTAGCACAGTGATACTTCGTACCACTCGAGCGCCTGATTGATCATCTGCAATCCCTCCCAGTTCCAGTCTGACCTGGTCACCTTGTTCAAGCTGCTTGATCACCTGCTCTCTTGACCAAGATGCGCCATCGAAACGCACGATACGCTCCGGTAGGAAAGAGTAATCGTCGATGATGAGCAGGAAGGAATCAGAATGGATAAAATTTATAGTCCCTTCAAAAGCTGCGTCGTGGAGCGACAAAGTCGTATCGTCAACAGTTTCTTCGGCGTGGGCTGAAACAGAAGCCAGAAAAACTGACATAAAAATAACAGCAGCCATTAGAGCTATGGGAGAAGCCCTTAAGAAGGAAAGCGAAACAAAGTGTGCAATCATAGTTTTTCCTGCTATTCACATAAATGGGCGGAGTCTGTTTCAGACTGAGGTGGCAGCTTCTAACGAAGCTGCTCCCAGGTTTGGCGTCCGATGTTTGAGTCGAGAGAACGGGCGCAGAGGCCATCTTCACACGGATCCCCCGAAAGTTGGTTAGGATTCAAGCCTGGTATCAACACTTCAGCATCGCCATCGTTGGTTGCCATGGTACGGTTTTCACCCCCATAGCCCACTTTGATTCCGCTTGGCGCGTAGCCTCCTGTGATATCCCCAGAGTTGAATGTGCCATCGCTGTTCAGGTCAAATACTGGAGTCTCAGAGGGAGCGCCGGAAGTGAGCTTCAGGTCCATAATGAAACCAGTGCGACCACTGCCACACGGGTCACTGTCCGGGATGACAGTTGTAAAACGGACCCGATCAGGGTTAACTCCAAACGGGAAGGTTGCCCGGCTTATTACACGCTCTCCCTCTTTGATCGAATTGTAGGCCAGGTCGAGGTACCAACCATTCTCATCGCTTAAAAGGTTGTTGGAGGTGTCCCGGACGGTAAAGCTATTGGTGCCGTTTCCAGACTCTTTCGCGACTACAATGTCTTCCTGTTCGGTGATGGTCTGCTGCAAAAGGTCGTCTCTTTCAAGGCCCATGGCCGTCAAATCATCTTTAATGGCGTAAAGGCTCTGTATGTCATAGTCGCCTTCGTCGCCATTACGCAGGAAGCTGCCAGTTCCAAATGCAGCCACGAGCTCATCCTTTTTGTTGGGATTGCGGGCAATTCTGGGTGCCACGGTGATCGGCTGGGAATTGCCTGCAGGGCCTTCCGTTGTAAAAACCCTGGTGGTGTCCCAGCTAGAAGTGTTATTTCCGGTGAGATCGAATCTCCAGAGATTGCCCAACAAATCGCCACCATACGCATAACGGGTAACGGCGTCTGTTTCCGGAAAGCTGGTTACTGTAGCTGAGGCGAGGCCGTTTGCGTTTGAAACGTTGCCAGCACCGGTTTGTAGCTCTTCTATAAGAGTGCCGGTTTCAAGATTTACCACGAACAGGCTTGACTGGCCACTGGCACCATTATAGCCGTTGCCAAAAAGGGCTACCCAAGTTCCGTTTTCGAGGTAGGCTATCTGCGGATCGGTGACCCCATAACCGAGGTTGGTATGCTGGAACTCCCATAGAACATCGTCTGCTGGTGAAAACGATTCGGGGTCGGTTATATCTAGCGCGAAGACAGTTTTACCGCCTTTGCCCATCGTGCCCAGAAGAACTGTGCGCCATTCTTTGGTGCCGTTTCCGTCCTTGTCTATGTAGGCATCCTGAATTCTGGGCGTGCCATCCATAAAATATCTGTGAGTATAATCGGGCTTCATTAACTCCGACAGGCGAGCATAACTGTTTGAGTTGGATGGCAGCAGTAGCTCAGAGGGTATGTACCCGAATAGTTCTTCTCCTGTTTCACTATCAAATGCGTGAAGGATACCGTCATTGGCAGGTACATAAAGAGCATCGACTCGGGTCTGGTAATCCTGGCCAGAGCGAAAGGTGAGATAGTCGTCGCCGGCCGGATCTTCAAGGCGAGCAAAACCATAGTTGGTTTTACCGACGAATTGAGGGTTTGCGTTAATTACATCGCCCAAAAGCCTGAGAACTGTGTTGCCGCCGGCATCTTTCCCTTCACGATTTCTAAGTGTCGTGTGAGCGTTATTGTCCCCGTGGAGCCAGGAAATACGATTATGCCCAAGGTTGTCCTGGGTTGAGTTCAGTGTTGGATCGGCATTCAGGGCGTCCTGCTGTGCCGCTGAAAGATTGGAGAGAGAGCTGGCAGAATCGAACTCCAGCTCAACACCCTGGGTACCATTATGCGTAATCAATTTACGGTTTTCCGGAAGCGTTTGAGCAAGGATCTCCTCGGCGTCCCAGATTTCTGTGCCATCTTCGAAACTGTAGCCAGACAAAGTCCCGGACCAGTCTTCACTACGAAATCCGGCAAAGAACCCTAGGGAGTCCGTTCGCAAGACTGCTGAACTGACCGCTGCAGATGAGGCAGATGTCTGCGATCGTGCAATTACATCGCCAAGGAAGCTCTTGATTTCATCCGCGAATTCTTTAGGGTTCTGGGCGCTGGCGTAGCCCCCTCGACCATTGATCGCAGCGTGCAGCAAGTCGTCGATATTCTGAGGGCTACGATCTGCACCGGGTTCAGGCCAGTTGATAGTGATCTCGTTCGTTGGGTCTAGTGCTGCAAGCGCATCTGCTTCCTTGATATCGCCTGTTACCCCTAACCCAATCGTGAAGGTTGTCATATGCTGCCAGAACGCTGGGTCGGTTGACGAGACGGGAACCTTGTTCCCGAGGTCTGTGCGCAGATCGTTCTTCCAGTACTTCATGGCGACATCGGCCAGAGTATTGGAGTGATTGTCTACAAATGGCGACTCAGCCGCATAGTTAAAGTCGGACCCGTCGGGATCTGGATTGGTATAGGATGGTCCTGATGTATTGTCTACGTTTCCAACACCAGGGTCGCCGCCATTCCATATGCCATCGGTCATGAGAATCGAGAAGCTCTGACGGCATTCAATGTGCGAGGTTGTGTCGTTGGTCCCGGGAATTTCTCCCCATGGGCCTTGGTTGTCGGTTCGGGAATAGTAATTACCGACGTCTTTAAGAGCTGTTCTCAGGGGGGTTCCGCCACTCACGCTCTTGTTGTGCAACCAGGTGAGGAATTGCTGGCGGCGAGTGGCAGTGTAGGGGCGCACACCACTTACCAGGGTGTCTGTGTCGGCCACACCGTCAATAGTGGTGTCATTGACGTTGATAGCGCCATATCCGACTCGAATATTCTCTGGAAGATCAAAGAATGCTTCCGTGATACCGGATTTGGCCGCCAGGGTGCGGGTGCTGTAGTAGGAAAACCAATTCGCATAATTCTGTTTGACATCAGCTGAGGCGCTGTTGAGCAAAACCGGCGTGTAGCAGCTGTCCTGTCTGGGATCGGCGTCACAACTCTCGGAAGAGTTGAACTGCATATAAAAGCCTTCCTCAATGCTACCAATCTGGTCGAACCGAATATAGGTACTTAAATCGTCTGCGCCATCTGACTGATTAAAGCCATTCACCCATGCGTTTGTGTAACTTGAGTTCGGATAGCGGCCACTGCCATCTGCCTTGAAGGGGGGCTGATAGGTTATCGAGGGGTCGTAGTAAACCTTGTTTACGTGGCTGGAGTAGTAATGTCGATTTGAAGCATTGCCGCTAAGGTCATCTGGCATGTAACGCCATGCCATAGACCCGGAATCGTCATAGATAAATACGAGGTTTGAGTCGACGGACTCTTTCAGAAATAGTGGTACTTGTGCCAGGTTCACCTGTGCCAGCGCGGACTGAACTGTGCAAATTGACAGCACAAGACTGGCTCCGAAAGTGCCCAATTTTTTAAAGTAAGAGCGCGTGCGCGCTTTTGTCTTAAGTGCTTTCATGGTGAACTCTCCATTTGGAGCTGGCAATTCTGGATGAAGGTTTTAAAACCGCAGATTTCAGAAGAAATCGACGTTTAATATGGTGGTAGCAAAACCGTTGTTTGTAGAACAGTGACTGCCTCATCACTGCCCCCTTGAGCTCTCGCTGTGGTCACGTAGCGTTCAAAGCAGGGCTGTCCCGGTTCAATTGGGCAAACATCTGCCAAGCGTGCCAAATGATAGACAGGTTGCGCACTGACATTCGGCCCGGCATTTCCTGTACCAGAGTTGGCGGGGTTATTGCCATCCCATTCCCACGGGGTAGCAAGCTGAGCTTCACCGAAAGCAGACAGGCGGGTCGGCAGGGTGTTGAGGATGTCATTCTCACCCTGCCGCAAAGCCGTTTCTGAGGCTTGAAATGAGATTGCCCCATCATGGGCACTGCTAGCCATGCGCTCTTGCATTAGTGAGCCCTGCATGCCTCCAATAGCTAGCAATGAAATAAGGAGCAGCATGACAAGGGCAATAATTAGCGTTGCACCCCGCTGAGATTGCTCAAAGGAGCTAGCTCTGCTATCGGGCACCGGCGTACAGGTTGGCTTCATCACATTCTTCCTCTTAGTGCAGTTGTACCGACGGATATCAGTCGAACCCGGCGGTCTCCACCATTGGCTTGTGTGACCTCACTGCCAAGCATATCGAAACTTCGGGTGTTCTCATCTTCAAGCACTTCGTCGGGACTCCGAGTCATCACTGAGAATCGCACGCTTACGATGTCCTCCCAGTCCGTTACCTCGTCTGCGGGGAGGTAGGCGTCGGCCGCACTATTTCCAGAGGAGTTTTCGCCGTACAGAATCTGCAGCGTCTCAACGCCGGAGACCAGTTCCTGAGGTGGCTGGAGCGGGGTCATCAACCTACGAAAAAAAGCTGGCTCTCCATTGGTGCCCTGGCCAATGTAATATGCCGTGGCCGTGAACTCATAAGCCCGGCTCTGAGGCTCATAAGCCAAATTGAAATTATTGCCGTTGTTGCCTGGGGTGACATTGCCGCCTGCCATGGTAAGGGAGCTGGAGTTCGCATTGTTACTCTTCTGAAAAAGCTCGCCTTCTGAACAATCCCCGAGGGTTGCAAGAATGATCCTGTTAACCGCTATCCCGGAATTGCCGGCTAGATTAATACTGTTGCCATTTTGGGGGTTAGCGGCATCTACCGGTACGCCAAGGGGCGTCATGGCATTGACAATGACGACATCGGAATTGGTGACTACGGACCCGGCAAGTTCAACAGGAAGATTTGCACCGGCGGTGCCTGAGGCCCAGTTCGCAGCACCCGGCGTGGCGAGGGCGTCGGCAAGAGTGAGGCTGTCGCCAGGGCCTGTCCCAGTGTAATCCCAGCCCTGAAGCGCTTGTGTTAAGGGGACTATCAGGCCGCCGTTCAGTCGATTATCGACCACCTGGTCAAGAGGCATTCCCATCTCTGCAATACAGCCAAAACTGCCGGCCGCACGGAGGTCAGGACTTAGAATTGCCGAAACAAAACGAGTGCTCTCCTGCGCATGGGCCAACCCTTGGGTTTGTCGGTAAGTCTCGTTACCGCTCAGATAGATCTGGGTCACCCCAAGAGTGAGTAAAAGGCCGAGCGCCGTCGCAATCAGCAGTTCAACCATCGAAAGACCCAATTGATTAGACTGTGGGCCTGCAGCACAAGAAAAGGAAAAAGGTGGCTTTGGCATGATTAAATCTCTGTGCTCAGTACTACAGGGTTCATGGCCTGGTCATTCTGGTCCCAGTCTATTGTCACCGTCACGCCAATCAGGTTAGTGACGCCGTTCATGGATGCCGTGACCGTACGTTGGGCGTCCGGAAGTAGGCATGCGAGGCTGTTTTCCCAAGCGGCGATATCGTTTGCTGCTACCGAGGCGTTTGCCGGAACGAATGATGTATCGCAATCGCCGCCATCGGCTCCTTGAGCCGCGCCCTGGGCCAACGCATACGCGGCGAAATTCTCGGAGTTCGCACGAATTCGATCCAGGAGGTCTTCAGCAAGGAGAACGGCTTGGCTCCGGCTCTGGGATTGGGAATTCATTTGCAGGGAAACCACTTGGGTGGAAGCAACGCCGAGTATTCCGATGCCAAGAACAAGAACCGTGATAAGAATCTCGATCAGACCAAGGCCCGACTGCTGTTTCAACGTGAGTGAGCGCGGCCGCCGTCTCAATGTCAGGGCAATTGCTGGGATCACGGGCATACTCCGTCGTCAATTTCGGTTCGTCCGACCGGGCTCACGCGGATTACCCGGAAAGAAATATCGCCACTGGCACAATCATCTGGCGCAATTGTGAAGGTTTGGGCCGCTTGCGGAACGAGAAACCCGCGTCGGTCAAATACGAGGTCTCCAACTGTTTCGGTGAAGGTAAGGTTGCGCGGTGATTCGAACCCACGAATTTGGTCGTTGGTACAATCTCCTGTCGCATTTCCCTCGTGCACGCACCACCCGCCACCCAGTCCACCGTCAGTGCTGAACGTAACGTTGGTGCCGCGTTTAATGGCCTCTGTTCTCGCAAGCTTGATTGATGACACGAGCAGATTAGTGCCAGTTACCAGTCGATTGCTTTCAATCAATCTGCTGAAGCCGGGTACTGCGACCGTCGCAATGATCGCAAGGATCGCCATCGTGACAACCAATTCAAGGAGTGTGAAACCTGCGCTTCTTTTCAAAATGCCATATCCTGTTGGTAAGCCTCAGGATAGTTAATCAGAAGCACCAATGATCCGCATCGGATATTCGATGAGCGGTCGAAGATCGGGTATAGGCGGTATTCCGGTTTTGTTTTTGTGACTTGCGTCGCCCTGAAGCGTTAACTGTTTGGCGTTTTTTCGTTCACGATTGCGGGCAGGTCAGCGTTGTCCCCCAGGGGAGCTGGATATTGCCGTCACCGTCTTCATCATGGAGCGTCCTTACTCGACCACCGATGTTAAGGGCCAGGTAACTCATTCTTACATTGCCATCGCCAGAGGCTGAGCAGGCGATAAGACTTCCCATCGTGCCGTGGCTCATTCCATTGGAAGACAACTGAAAATAACCTCTGCCTGCGGTCCTCGAGTAAAGTTTGGAGCGGCCGTTTGTGAGTTTGAAAACTCGATGTACGCGACCGTTATCCGGGCGCTTATCATTATTTCTGTCCGGAAAAATAGATACTGGATTGTTCCAGTCATCAGTGCATGTGAGTGCTTCGGAAAGGGGGCAGATGGTGGTGAGAATTCGCTGATGGACAGCGTAGGATCGAGCCACGGCAAACATCCTGTGGGTGTCGTTAACAATGCCAGTGTGGCGGGTAGTGGACACCAACTGAGTCCAAGATGTACTGGCGATTCCAGCAAGCATTGCCGCAAGTGCTAGTGTAAAAATAAGCTCAACCAGAGTAATTCCTCTGGTGTTATTGGGAAGGTGCATAGCAGAACATCCATGTCAGTTGCTCGGGTTGGTTGCTTTTTTACGTCCTGTAGAAAAGCGTCTGAAATTTTACCCGAAAATGGTTTCTTGCATATTGTTGAGGACAATTTTTGGGATGGTGATCACTCCATCCCCAACTTCTTCAACCGATACCTCAACGCCCGGAAACTAATCCCCAGCCGCTTGGCTGCAGCCGTCTTGTTCCAGCGGGTCGCCTCAAGGGCTTTCTCGATGGCCTGCCGCTCAATGGACTCCAGGTAGTTTTCCAGATCAATTTCGCCTTCGGGCAAGGTCATTGCCTCCTGGCCGGAAGAGGACATTCCTGTATTGCCTGCACCTGATAGCCCGGCGGGCGCCGGGCCATTGCCGATGTGAAGATCCTCCGGCCCAATCAGGTCGGCATCGCAGAGCGTAAACGCACGCTCGAGAATGTTTTCCAGCTCGCGAACGTTGCCGGGGAAGTCATAATCTCTCAGCCGGTCGATAGCATCGGGTGTCAGCGCTGCCGGCTCGCACTCGTACTCGCGGGCGATGCGTTCAAGAATATGCCCGGCAAGCAGGCTGATATCATCTGGCCTGTCCCTCAGTGCCGGTACCGGCAGCTCGATGACATTGATGCGGTAGAACAGATCCTGGCGAAAATTCCCTTCCTGGACAAGCCCGGGCAAGTCTTTATGGGTGGCGCTGAGCAGGCGAATGTCCACAGGCACTTCCTTGGTATCACCCACTGGCCGGACAGCCTTCTCCTGAATGGCTCTTAACAGCTTTACCTGCATGGCCAGTGGCAGGTCAGCGACTTCATCGAGAAACAGGGTGCCACCGTCAGCAGACCGGAACAGGCCATCCTTGTTATCCACGGCGCCGGTAAAACTGCCTTTCTTGTGGCCGAAAAACTCGCTTTCCATCAACTCGGAGGGAATCGCGCCGCAGTTTACCGCAATGAACGGATGCTCCCGGCGGGGACCCTGCAGATGGATCATACGGGCCACGAGCTCCTTGCCGCTGCCCGACTCGCCACTGATGAAAACCGGAGCTTGGCTGCGGGCCAGCTTGCGCACCTGGTTTCTAAGACGTTTGATTTCAGCGGAGTTGCCCAGTAACAGGCCTGGCTCATCGGAGGCGGTTTCGGCATCGGATTCCGCATCTGAGAGTTTCAAGGCGCTATTAACGAGTTCCCGCAGACGCGGCAGGTCAACAGGCTTGGAGACAAAGTCAAACGCGCCTGCTTTCAGGGATTCTATTGCTGTATCCATATTGCCGTAGGCGGTGATGACAGCCACCGGGGTGCAGGGCGTGTGGTGCTGGATCCACTGCACCAGCTCTATACCATTGCCGTCCGGCAAATTCATGTCCGTCAGGCAGAGTTGGGGACGGTACTCACCCAGAAGTTTTTTCGCACTGGTGATATCCGGCGCGGTCAGCGTGTGAATACCCATTCGGGTCAGTGTGATTTCCAGAAGATCCCGGATGTCGGGTTCGTCGTCTACGATCAGCGCTGTGTGAGTGGTCATTGGATTGTTGTGGGTTCCA
>JAWWAT010000089.1:0-9846 GCA_033721635.1 Marinobacter sp.
GGCTTCCTGAGCCTGTCGAAGCCAGTTAACACCGGCCCCGGTGAACAGCAGTGAGGCCGGCTGGTCAAAGGCTGCAAGCGAGAATGCCATATCCAGAGCTTCTCGACCGGTCCAGGTGCCGTAGGGTGGCTGGTCAATCATGATCAACGTGCTCACGGTCAGTCTCCAGCGTGAAAGTAGAGCGTTCGCGTGGACTTCATGCGTCCCTCGACCCATTCCCCGAGGCCGGCGATTTCAAAGGGCGCGCGCAGGTTGGCTGCGGGCAACTCATAGCGTTTCTGTTCGGTTTCATTTACCAGGCCGCGACGCAATGCCGAGGCAATACAGGCAACGCCGGGAACACCGTGGTCGGCCAGAAATTGAGACCACGCCTCTGACCAGTCGGTCTCGTCTGACGGCGGTGCGCAAAGCGCTGAAGCCAGGTGCACACCGTCACCGTAAAGAAAAACCCGGTCGATGTGATGCCCGGCGTTAACGGCAGCCTGCGCAAAGCCAAGGGCGGTCTGGGGCGCCTGGGACGAGTAGGGCGCGCCGGTAATTACCAGGGTGAAGGTTGCAGAAGCAGTTTCGGCCATGATTCCCGTTCGTTCTTGATCTGCCTGTACGGCCTTTCAGTTTACCGAAAGCAAAAACCCCGGCAACAGCCGGGGTTTTGAAGCGGCTAATTCAGCCTGGTATCAATCTTCGCCACTGAACGCAGACAGCAGGTGAAGCAGGCTGACGAACAGGTTGTAGATGGATACATACAGGCCTACGGTGGCAATCACGTAATTGCGCTCTCCACCCTTGATGATCTGGCTGGTCTCGAACAAGATCATGATGGACGCAAAGATCGTGAAGCCTGCTGACACTGCCAGGTGCAGCACGGAGCTTTCCATCAGGAAGGCCAGAAGCATGGCACCGATCAGCACGAACGCACCAGCAGTCAGGAAGCTGGACATGAAGCTGAAGTCTTTCTTGGTGATGATCGCTGTGGCAGACAGACCGACAAACGCGACGGCGGTCAGTGTCAGGGCCTGAGCGACAATCGAGGAGGCGCCGGCAGCTACAAACGCACCGATGATCGGGCCCAGGGTATATCCCATGAAGCCGGTCAGGGCGAAGGTGGTGACGATGCCCCAGGGGCTATTCTTGAGCTTGTAGGTAGCGAACAGCAGCCCAATGTATCCCACGATGGTGATCAGGAAGCCCGGATGGGTGCCGTTCATGTTCAAAAATGCTGTAAGCGCCGAGAAGGCGAGGGTCATGCCGAGCAGCATATAGGTGTTGCGCAACACCTTCATCGCATCATCGCTGATGCCAGTGGTCGCGCGCTCTGTCTGGGGAGTCGAATAGGCTCCCTGAGAGTTCTGAACGCCGAATCTTCTGTCTTCCATTGTCATCTCCGTTTATAACGACTGGATACTGTGTCCCATAATAGTGTCAGATACGCAACTTTCAATCATTTACGACAGGAAACCATCACCCGGATTCCATTAAAAACCGTTAATGTTGAAAAATGCGGCGGGTTTTATGCAGAGCGTTGACAGCACAGGCAATTCCGGTATCATGCTCACCGCTGTCGCAATGGCGGCAAATGGAAAAAACGGTGGGCTGGCAGAGTGGCTGAATGCAGCGGTCTTGAAAACCGCCGAAGGTTAGTAGCCTTCCCGGGGTTCGAATCCCTGGCCCACCGCCATTTTTCCTAACCCCTTACTCTCTTCCTGTACTACGTCTTATTCAGGCACCTATCGTTCTCGAATTGCCGTGGTTTTCCCTACTTGGTTTAACGCCAGTGAACCCTCACGATAAGAGAATAGATTTTATGAGGGCTTGTTATGACCGACTTTCAGAATCGCCAGCCAGCTGACACCGGTTCATCAGAACGCCGGGATCGGAAATTTTCAGTGTCTACCAATCGGGACAAGGCGAGCCACAAGGTGCGCTACGTGGAGGCAGGCGGTGCCGCGGTCGATACGGAGGAGTGCACGTTCTGTCAGTCTGTACCGGATCTATCAGCAGACACGTGGGAGAAGGGGGAAGACCGGAGCCGCTGATGCCGCTCCGGCACTGGGCCGGGCCTGATCAGAGTTCCCGGCCCGGGTAAATCATCTCTTTTTGCTCATCGGCTTTTTGTTGCCGTGCAGCCAGGGCTTCAGGCTCGTTTTTTGGCACCTGCCAGCCTTCCAGATTTTCCTCGATCAGCTTCACCAGGGCTTCGATATGCCCCGGCGTGGCATTCAGCGCGGTGATATAGCTGAATCCCTCGCCGCCAGCCTCCATGAAGTACTCACGGTTCTCCTCATCGATTTCCTCAATGGTTTCGAGGCAATCGGAAGAGAAGCCAGGGCAGAACACGTCAATGGATTTGACGCCCTTGCCCGGCAGCGATTTCAGAGTTTCATCGGTGTATGGCTTGAGCCACTCTTCCTTGCCAAACCTGGACTGGAACGTGGTCATGTAGTCTTCCTTGCTCAAACCGAGCCGCTCTGCCAACAGGCGGGATGTCTTGTGACACTCGCAGTGGTAGGGGTCGCCTTTGGTCAGGTACTTCAGTGGCACCCCATGGTAGGAGAGCACGAGCTTTTGGTTGCGTCCGTGGTTCGACCAGTGTGCTTCGATGTGGCGCGCCATGGCTTCGATGTAAGGCGGGTAATCCGGGTAGTGTGAAATAAACCGGAAATCCGGCAGCCAGCGCCGTTTGGTAAAGTCTTTGGCAATGGCGTCGAAAGTGGAAGCAGACGTTGAGGCGGAGTACTGCGGATACAGCGGCAGAACCAGCAGCTTCCGTACACCCTGTTCCTGCATCTCATCCAGAACCCGGGCAATCGACGGATTGCCGTATCGCATGGCAAACCCGACGACCACGTTGGGGCCATACTTGCGCTTGAGCGCCTCCCGGATGCCCTCAGCCTGCTTTGCCGTATGCAGAAGCAGGGGAGAACCCTCGGGCTGCCAGACGCTGGAATAGGCTTCTGCGCTGCGTTTGGGGCGAATGCGCAGTATCACGCCGTGCAGGATCAGCCACCACAAAGGTCTTGGCAGCTCCACCACCCGCGGGTCCGAGAGAAACTCAGCCAGGTAGCGCCGGAGTGCCGACGCAGTCGGGGCGTCCGGGGTACCGAGATTGGTTACCAGCACTCCCAGTCGGTCAGGCTGGTTGTGGCTGAAATTCTCTGAACCTTTGTATTGCATGCGGTGGATCCTGAACGTTGGTTGGGCGGTTGGATTATCAGCCTTTCTCTGCGGCCTGCTGTGCCATTCGTGGTGCAAGGCCGGAGATGTCGTAACCGGCGTTGCGGGCCTTGGTAAAGATTTCATTGGCTGAGGTGTTTCGGGCCGCACTCAGCGCCCAGAGCACGGTGCAGCGGGTTCCAGAGCGGCAGAAGGCCAGTACGGGCTTTTCGGCGTCCCGGATCATCGGTGCAAAGCGGTTTACGTCCTCATCGGTGATATTTCCCGACTCCACCGGCATATAGACCCACTCAAGGCCCTGTTCCCGGGCAGCGGCTTCAATATCCGCCATTGCCGGTTGGCCGGGTTCTTCGTGATCGGGTCGGTTTGCCACAATGGTTCTGAAACCCAGCTTTGCGGCTTCAGCCACATCGTCAACGGAAATCTGGGGTGCTACTGAAATGTTGTCGTCAATCTTTCTGATATCCATGGGATGTCGTCTCCGGGTGGGGAAATGGAGCTGCCGTCATGATCGCACAGCCTCCGGGCTGTGTCAGAGTGACGGCCGGGAAATTAACAGAAAAAATCTACGATCTCGCGCGATTGCGCTCAATCACTTCAAAAATGGCCATGCCGGCAACCATGGATGCCACGAATACCGCCGCCTTGATCTCACCGGCACCCAGAGCGACCAGTCCCGGCCCTGGGCAGAAACCGGCAACACCCCAGCCAACACCGAACATAAGACCGCCGAGCACCAGTCGTTTGTCGATATGTGTGCTGGAAGGCATTTTGATGTGGTAACCGAGGAACGAAAGGGTACGCTTGCGAGCGACTGCAAACGCGACCACGCCTACCATGATGGCGCCTCCCATTACGAAGGCCAGGGATGGGTCCCAAAGCCCGGCGATATCAAGGAAGCCGAGCACTTTTTCAGGGTTCGCCATGCCCGAAACAATGAGCCCAAAACCGAACACGAGGCCGGCAAACAGGGATGCAAGGGAAAACTTCATGGCATCAGACTCCCAGAAGATGACGGATTACATACACGGTGACAAAACCGGCAACCATGAAGCTCAGGGTTGCGGCCAGCGAGCGAAGGGACAGCCGGGAAAGACCACAAACCCCGTGTCCGCTGGTGCAGCCGGAACCGTAACGCGTGCCGATACCCACAAGCAGCCCGGCAATGATCAGTGCGGGATAGCCCGCGTTGATTTCGATGGGGGGCAGGTCTGCGGCCAACAACCAGACTGCCGGCGCGCCGATCAGTCCCGCCAGGAACGCAATACGCCAGGCAATGTCGCCTTTGGCCGGGCTTAGAACGCCACCAAGAATTCCGCTGATGCCCGCAATACGCCCGTTCAGAAGTAAAAAACTGGCTGCCGCAATGCCCACCAGAATGCCACCCAGCAGCGCTGACCAAGGGGTAAAGTTACTCCACGCAATTTCTATCATTTGATACTCCGAAGGTTAAGGCTGGTTATTTTGGAATAAGCATATATCTTGGGGCAATAATATCAAAAAAAAGCCCGGCAGAGATGCCGGGCAGAGGCGTGCGAGTAGTATCCATGAAAGACTTCCAGACAAACCGACATCAGCAGGGACGTCGGTATTGGGAAGTATTGACCATATTTTGAACACTTCAAGTGAGAGTCCCTTTCGTTTGAAAACATTTTTTCATATCGGATACGTCTTTATACTGCGGCCTTTCACAATGCGGTTTTCAGGCCGACTGAAATCCGGCCAAAGCTGTAATACAATGGGCCGGTGAAAGAAATATCCTACCTCCGAGGTTGTTACATGTCTGACGAGAACGACAATAAGCCGGAAAATGATCCGCAACTGGCGGCAAAAATCAAGGATTCCGCCCGCCAGATCTGGCTGGCAGGGCTGGGCGCCTATACCAAAGCCGAGGAGGATACCGGGCGCCTGTTTGAGCGTCTCGTCCAGGAAGGTGAGCAGCTGGAGAATAAAACCCGGGGCGTCGTGGAAAAACGGATCAAATCGGTTGAGGATCGTGTTGAGGGGGTTCGGGAGCGCGCCACTGGCACCTGGGATCGGCTTGAGCATATGTTTGATGAGCGTGTATCCGGAGCGCTCAGACGGCTGGGCATCCATCGGCGTGAAGAAATTGAATCCCTGGAGCGCCGTATTGAGGTCCTTGAATCGGAGCTGGCCCGCCTGCGCAACCGCGCCGGCGACGATGAGGAAGAATAATTCCGGCGGTCAGAGATAGTCCCGGCTCATCAGTCGGGCTTCTTCCCGGTCGTCGGGAGCCAGGTAAGGGAGGATCAGGTGCATCATCTGGTAGACCCCGCGACCAGGATCAACCGACTCTCTGTCATCGAGATGGGATAAAGTGTCAAAAGCGCTCCAGTAACAAGCAGTTAAAGTCAACTGTTCACATAATGACTCAAGCTCTTCCTGCTCAATCAACATGATGCCCTGGCGCTGGAAGCTCTCGCAGATTGCTCGAAAAGCGAGCATTTTCTTCTTCTGTATTCGCTTGAATCTTACCTGCAGCTGATCGTAGCGGGACAGGACATTTACCAGGTCCTGATAGAGAAACCGGTAACGTGCTACGGTCTCAAACAACAAGTGCAGGAAAAACCCCTGTTGGTCCAGGCTTATGTCGGCATCTGCCGGAACCGCCAGCAGATCCAGCATGTCGTGCTCGTACTGGTCGAACAGCTCCTCGACAATGTCGCCCTTGCTCTTGAAATGGTAATAGAGGTTGCCCGGGCTGATATCCATTTCATCGGATATCAGCAGCGTGGTCACATTGGGCTCGCCGACGCTGTTAAACAGCGCCAGGCTGGTCTGGAGAATACGGTCGCGGGTTTTGATTTTTTTCATATCGCGCCGGGCCAGCCGCTAGAGTTCGAAGCTCGCCCAGACCGGACAATGGTCGGACGGCCGTTCCATGGCGCGAATGTCGTAGGAAATACCAGCCTGACGGGCTTTCGGCAGCAGGCTGTCACTGGCCATGATCAGATCAATTCTCAGGCCCCGCTTGGGATCCCGTTCAAATCCCTTGCTGCGATAGTCAAACCAGCTGAAGGTATCCGCCTCCTCCGGGTGCAAATGCCGGAACACGTCGGTATAACCGCGCGACTCAACCTGGCCCAGCCATTCCCGTTCCTCCGGAAGGAACGAGCATTTGCCGGTCCGCAACCAGCGTTTGGCGTTATCCGCGCCGATACCAATGTCCTTGTCGGTTGGTGAAATGTTCATGTCACCCATGACCACCACATGGCCGCCGCCTTGTTTGAGCTCATCCAGGTAGCGCATCAGGTCCGCGTAGAACTTTTCCTTGGCAGGGAACTTCACCGGGTGGTCACGGCTTTCGCCTTGGGGAAAATAACCGTTTATCACGGTGAGTTTCTCACCATTGACGGTGAAATGGCCGGTTATCAGCCTGCGTTGGGAATCCTCGCCGTCCCACGGATAGCCTTTGACAACCTCCTCCGGCTCAGCCTTGGAGAGCAGGGCAACGCCGTAGTGAGTTTTCTGGCCATGAAAGTGAACGTGGTAGCCCAGCTCACGGATCGCCTCTACCGGGAAGTCGTCGTCCTGAACCTTGGTTTCCTGGAGACCGATAAAGTCGGGAGAAAGGGCGTTAATGACGGCTTCAAGCTGGTGCAGGCGGGTACGGATACTATTGACGTTGAAAGACACGAACATCATTGCAAAAAATTCTCCAGCGTTGGTTCCCGCCGGAGTTTAGCACACTGACCACCGGGTTCTGCCTTGGCAGAGCCGACAGTTTCAGGGGGTCAGTTCACAATCCGGGCTGGTTTCCACCGAATAGCGGATGTGGGCGGTGTAATTTTCGTCCTGGTTTTTGCGGATATTGGTCAGGCCAAGATAGTCAGAAAGGGCACCGGAGTTGCTGTAGCCCAATACGATGGGATCCACCAGGAACCTCAGCACCATGCCCGTCGGGCGTATCTGCACCACATGGTCGGCACCCACCCAGTCGTTCTCGACCCGTTCCAGCACAAAGCCATAGTGCTCGCCGCGGGTCGGTCCGAGAAACCGGAATTCCACGGGCTCACCAGCCAGCACGCTTTCCCAGTTCTGACGGACAAAGTTGTCGAACCCCGAGTCCACGACTGTGTCCCGGGTGTAAGCCACCTCGAAGCGCTCTGAGTCGCCGCGAGGCGTCTGCCAGTTAATCAGGAGGGTTTCCGGTTCGGGGTAGGTGATCTCCAGTTTTTCATCGAACGTCGGTTGCGAGAAATCGACGGTTGGTCGAAGCACGGAAGCGTCATATTCGAGCGACTTTCGGGCGAAAGGCTCATCTGAATCCGGTTTATGATAGGTAACCTCATGCTGTTGCGGCCGGAAGATTCCATCCTCACAGGTGCCGTCGACCGAGTGGCGCTCCTCGTAGATCACGCTACCATCATCGGTGGTTGCGCTTCCGGTAAAGCGGAAATCCTGCGCAAGCACCGGCAGTGCTGTGGCCAGCAAGGCAAAAGAAACAGTCGTGGTCGCGTATCTCATCGCACCAGCTCCGGGTAAAGCGTTTTACGGGCGAATAGAAGAAGGGGAAAAACCACCAGCCAGCCAAATGCGAGGGCAATCAGCGAAGGAATTAAGTTTGGCAACTGCACCGCACCGAGCTGGCTTGCGGACCAGTAGGCAAAAGGGCCGGCGAAGGGCGCAAGCACGAACGGCAGCCACGCCTTCTTGCTGATCCAGTCCAGGGAATGACTCAGGGTGGTCATGAAAATGGCCCAGATGGCCACCAGCCACGGAGGCGTCAACATCACCTGGCCAGTGCCGTCATCCAGAATACCGGTCTGGAACCAGATGCCGTCCAGAACAGAGCCAACCACCGTGCCCAGGCCGATAAACTGCAATTCGGTCATCCGATTCTGGCTGACCAGGACAAAATGCAGGATCAGAAACACCACGACGATCCCGGCTCCGATTAGCCCCGGATAAAACACGCAGGCAAACCAGCCCGCCTGGAAAAGCAGGAAGTTCAGTACGTTACGAGCTGTTTCTGACGCAATCATACGCTCAGTATATTCTCGCGTTTGTTGCCGGGCTTGGCGAAAACCAGCTGGGCCACACCAATGGCGCGCTCGCTGAAGCCGGCCTCACAATAGGCAAAGTAGAAGTGCCAAAGCCGCCGGAACGCTTCGTCGTAACCCATGGTTTCCAGTGTATCCCGCTGGGCCATGAAACGGTCACACCAGTCGCGCAGCGTTCGGGCATAGTGGAAACCGGTATCCTCGGCGTGGGTCAGCACCAGTTTGCTTTCCTTGCGGACCGATTCGAGGATCGCCCCGAACGAAGGAATAAAGCTGCCGGGGAAGATGAAGCGCTGGATGAAGTCCACGTTCTTCAACGCCCTTTGATAGCGCTGTTCCGGCATGTTGATTGCCTGCACAAGTGCCAGGCCATCTGGCTTCAGCAGAGCGTTGATCTGGGAGAAGTAGCTGTTCAGGAACTGGGGGCCAACGGCCTCGATCATCTCGATGGAGACCAATTTGTCGAACTGGCCCTCAAGATCGCGGTAATCATCGAACAAAAGGGTGATGCGGTCTTCCAGACCTTCCTTCTGGACCCGCTCTTTCGCCAACTCCAACTGTTCTCTGGAGATGGTCGTGGTGGTCACGTGGCAGCCATAGTGTTTGGCAGCGTGAATCGCGAAACCGCCCCAGCCTGTGCCAATTTCGATAACCTTGTCACCCGGCTGGAGATCGAGCTTGCGGCAGATGGTATCCAGCTTGTGCACGGCAGCTTCTTCGAGTGTTGAGTCCTCATTCGGATAGATGGCCGAGGAATACATCATGGTCGGGTCGAGGAACGTCTCGAACAGATCGTTGCCCAGGTCGTAATGAGCGCTGATGTTCTTGCGGGAGCCTTCCTTTGTGTTCCGGTTCAGCCAGTGCAGACCTTTCAGGGCTGGTTTGGTCACCCAGCTGAACCGGTCTTCAAACTCGTTCATGCGGTCGACGTTGCGGGTAAAGAACCGGAGCAGGGCAACCAGATCGGGAGTCGACCAGTCACCGGCCACATAGGCTTCCGCTGCGCCGACGCTGCCGCCGGTCAGCAAGTCCCGCCAGGTGCTGTGGTCATGAACAATCAGTTCGGCCGGCTGGTATTGACTGTTGCCGTCTCCGAAAACGAGGTCGTCAAACCCGGATTCCTTAACGGTCAGCTGGCCTTCACCGAGCAATCGGAGCTGCTGAATCACCAGGGTCCTCGCAAACCGGCTGAGGGCCGGCAGGCTGCCGGAGCCAGATGAGGTATGTTCAACCGAAGTATTCAGGTTCTCCATGAGCTTACCCTTCCACGAATCTTGTCATTGGTCTCCGAGCTGGTGACATCCAGCCCGGAATCATCGTGCCCACGGCGGTAGGCGCCATCATCCTCGGGAAGCTTATCCGGGTGACTGTAGAAAGGCGCACCCTTGAGCTTGAGCCGGAGGGCATGCCAGTAGATGCCTGCCACAACCTTGAATGCTTCAAGCGGAAACTTTCGAAGACTTTTGTGAACATCTTTACGAGTGAGAGGGGTGCGTTGGACTACCAGGGTGGCATCAAAATGCTTGCGACCCTCCTCCAGAACATTCATGTGAATTCTTAGATCAGGGCCCCGGAAGCTGAAGGTCCACTCATAATGCTGATTCATGCCATTGAAGGGCGACACATGGAAGCGTTTGCTGAAGCCAAA
>JAWWAT010000090.1:0-9660 GCA_033721635.1 Marinobacter sp.
CCACATCCTCGCTGTCCAGATTCGCTCGAGACAGGTAAAGCGAAACCGGGAGGGTTCCCGCTGTTTGCTGGAATACCTTGACCACATCAGGACCAAAGAGATCCTCCACCAGAAGCGCCGGCAATACGACCGCATCCAGGCGGTCATAGTGAAGCATGGCAACCAGTTGGGACCACTCTGTGACTTCTTCGATTCTCGGGTTTTCGTCGGTAATGAACTGTTCACCAACAAAGCTCCGAGGCAGCCCATATTTAAGGCCCGAGGTTTCAGATATCGGCGGAAGTTGACGATTCGAAACAAAAACATAGTCCGCCGAAAACAACTCACCGGCGAACTCGCCGATTCTGTCCCGACGCTCACTCTGGGCAAGGGGCAGAACCATCGAGACTTCTCCCGAGTGCAAATACCCCAGCCCTCTTTTCAGAGGCACCTGAATAAACTGGGGCTGGATGTCAGCGCGATCAAAGACACATTCGTAGAGCGGCGCCAGGGACCCATGGAGCTTGCCATCGGAGTACCCGATCACGCCCTTCAATCCTTCACCAACGGCGACAGGAACCGAGGCGGCCGCAAGGCTGGAAAAGAAGATCTGCAGGCTGATGAAGACTGCACAGTGTGGCCGAACCATCGCTCCACTCCATGGGACTGAACGCATGAATTTCCTGCGATCAGGGTCGTCCAGGTTCGCTTACCTTTCCATACGGACCTGTACTTAACGTCCTAGATACCTGAAACGTAGCACATTCTGATACTTATCGATGTATTTCTGATTGATGAGACCAATCACACCCGATTGCCGCAAATCGTCGAAGCATTGATCAAAGGCTGCGGCGAATGCGGGGTTCCGAAAAACCATCTTGTGCGGCGCCGGGTTGAAGATTGGCGCGAAACGAAAAGCATCAGACTGCGAGGGCCAACTCTCACCACGGCGCTTCTCGCTGAATATTCTCCGATTCACTTCCGCGACCACGAATCCATCGGCCAAAATCGCATCGACCCGGCCCATAAACAGTAGCCGGGAGTGAATGGTCTGATCGGCGATTTCAGTGAGGGAGGCAAATTCGGGTACATTGTCGCTGATCCCCAGCACATCGACTCCTTCACGGAAAGTCACTACGTCAAGACCGGTCAGGTCTGTGATCGTTTCGATCGGACCGACACGAGAATGATTGTAGAAAGCACCGTTCTGGTACCAGATGTAGGCGGATGTGGAGTGACCGGGAAGACGCCAGTGCAAAGGTACTGTGGCAATAGCATCGAAGTCCTGACGATCCCTGTAGGTCCAAGCATGGCGCTCATAGGGCTGCATGATGAATTCGGCCTCAAATCCGCACTCATCGAAGGTCGCCAAAACCAGTTCAATGTCTCGCCCCTCGAGACTTGGTTCCGCTGCCCCCGGTATCTCAGCAGCAACAACCTTCAGCCGCGGCATTGACTCCGAATTCGCAGCCAGCAGGAATCCTGGCAGGAGAAATAAAAAACACTTGGCGAGCGTTGAAACCTTCAAACCGCTGTCTTCTCACCTCGGTATAAAAAGTTCAGTTTTTGAACAATATCCTTATCCCAGCATGCGGGCAATCATTCTGATCAAATCCCTGCAAATTAGGCTGGACTTTAGCCCAAGAGACATTCCTTGGCCTCATTAATGCGAGCCGCCAGGTAATTGCTGCCACCATGGTCCGGGTGAAGTTTCTGCATCATCCTCCGATGAGCTTTGATGATCTCTTCACGATTTGCTCCGGGTTCGAGCCCCAGAATATCCAGGGCTTCACTTTCGGTAAGCGGGCCGCCACTACTGGCATTGTCGCCCGACTGATCGTTTTCAGAGGCTGCCTCATCGTCTGCTCGCCAGGAGTCTCCAAACCGGCGATCCAGGTAAGTTTCAAGGAGCCGGGCAGAATCCTCATCCTTACTGCGGCAATATCGTAATAGCTCGAGGAACTCGCTTTCGCTCAACTCCGCCAGTTCTTTCCCTTCCATCGGGCCCTTAATGATTTTGCCGCTCATGGTTCCTGAGTCGTGGTCCAGAGTCATTTCCAGAATATCGCTGGACACATGGGACTGGTTGCCCGATTTTGCCCGGGCACCACCGGCCATGCTACCTAGCCCGCCGCGCAATAGAGATGGCAGCAAGCGACGCAGTAGAGGATAGAGAAAGGCCAACCCGGCGAACACAAAATGCAGGCGTCCGGTTACAGCCAGTAAGACTACGATGCCGATACCGGCCAGCAAAGCAAGCTTGAGAATGGCGGCATTGCGCTGACTGGCCGGCTGATTGCGCAACCACACCCAGGCGACAACAGCGACAACGATGGCAACAAGCGTTAATGGCACTCAAATACCCCGGGCGCACTCGCCCATCAATGGATTCCCACAAGCGCTATCGAATCTGTTTGGTCAGGCGCTTCACTTCCGGAGAACTGCGGCTGGAAAAATCCTGCAGCGCCTTCGCTCCCCCGGAAGCATAGACCGCAACCGCCGCCATAAGATCCTTCAAAACCTGGGGACTATTCCGATCAAAGGGCGCGTATGCGCCTCCAGAGAGTTTACTCACCTGCTGGAACACCGCCCGGGCATGGGCATCATGCCCCTCATGAAACATGAATACCGGTGTGCGAAGCATCCCCAATTCCCCCGCAGTGTGACATAGCTCGTCCACCGGTTCCTCGCAACAATCACCGATAAAAACCACGGCTTTGACGGGCTTGGCGCGGGTCTCTTTTACCGCGTGGGCCAGTACCCGACTGATCTGGGTGCGCCCACCCAGGCAGGAAACGCCGTTCATCAGGTTCAGCAGTTGCCCGGTCTCGGTCACAAACCCGGTGGCCTTGAATTCTCCAAACCCCCGGTAGTAACAGAGCTGAATCGCCAGGCCGCCCAGATCCCGGGTTGCCATAAACAGTTCGCTCTGCAGATGACAGGCCTGATCCCAGGTGGCCTCCCGGCTTGCGGTGGCATCGAGCGCGAAAATCAGCCGCCCTTGCCCACCACCCTGTTTGGGCAGCGTGCGTACCTCGTTTATAAACTGATCGATCGCCTGTTTGTCGGATCGGGTGCGTAGTTCTTTATCGGACATGGGCTCCTGAAAATCGCAGCGGCGGAAAAAACTGACGCTAAAATAGTAGGGCATAGAACGCGCAATTCACAGGTTTGGGAAGAGGCAACGCATGGTGGGCACAGAGCGTTGGTATCGAATCAGGAATTTGGCCAGATTCCGGCTGTCCCTTCTGGTCCCGCTCCTGTTTGTCTCCCTCGCGCTGCCATGCGCAGCGCAGGCCTCAAGCAACGTCTACCTGCTCTATCGCCAATGGCAGCCTTACGATTGGCCAGAGAATCTGCCGTCTGCCAACGAGGTGACCCGCTCGCAGCGAGGGCTCGGCTGGCACACAGAGGGCTCTGCCAGCGTCATCGGTCTCGACTACGATTATCAGCCGCTGCGCATCCGCAACGGCGATCCGGCCCACAACGGGCACTTGCATCGGTTGCTTGTCGGTGGTGAATGGCAACACCAGCTTTACCGGCTGGAAGCGCGGGCCGGCGTTGCCGGCACCTCCAACATGTTCAAATACCAGGACTTTCACAGTGACGTGGTAACTGGCTGTGTCGCATTGTTCCGGGCCCTGAACGACTCCAGCGCCATGAGCCTGGGTATCGGCGGCGATCACAGGTTCGGTTCCTTCAGGTGGCTTCCGAGAGTGCGTTGGCAGCACGCCAATGGTCGAGGCAACTGGCTGGTCGACCTGCCGGTACTAATCCAGTGGCAAAGTCCGCGGGAACTATGGACGTTCCGGTTGGAACGCGATGGGGATCGTTGGGCGACGCTGGACAAGGCCAGAGAGGTAGAAGGTGCGTTGTATTTACGCGAGTGGAGAACAGAACTGACCTACCGGATACACAGGGGCCATGGACCATGGCCAACCCTGACGATTGGAATCGGTGCCAGTTTTGATACCCGTGTCCAATACGAAGACCTGAACACGGGCACAATCGATCTGAGCCTGGGCGATGCCCTGCTGGGCAGCGTCAGGCTCGATTGGTAGATCCAGAGGCCGGATCGAAACCGGGGATCAGCCCACCCGGTTAAGAGTCACGTCGATGTTGCCACGGGTCGCATTGGAGTAAGGGCATACCTTGTGCGCTTCATCGATCAGCTTCTTCGCCTCGGCATCGTCCATGCCCGGCAGGCTAATGCGCAGTTCAACCTCAATGCCAAAACCATTGGGAATCTGGCCAATGCCAACAACACCTTCGATAGAAGCGTCTTCCGGCATCTTGAGTTTGTCACGGCCGGCCACAAACTTCATCGCGCCGATGAAACATGCCGAATAACCCGCGGCGAAGAGCTGCTCCGGGTTGGTTCCCTTGCCGCCAGCACCGCCCATTTCTTTCGGGGTTGCCAGCTCGACGTCGAGAATGCCGTCTGAAGAAATGGCCCGGCCGTCACGACCACCGGTTGCTTCTGCATGGGCACGATAGAGCACTTGTTCGATAGACATAACGCTTTCCTCTTCTGCTTTGGTTTCAGACGAGACTGCCAGCTCAGGCACTCTCCTCCAGATGACTTTCCAGGTGACTGTGCAAACGGTTTCTGAGTGCACAGAGCTCCGTCTTCAAACCGTCCAGCTCCGACAATGAGCAACCCGAGGCACTGGCGACCCGCTCCGGAACCCTGGCTGCTGCCTGCTGAAGATTCCGACCCTGCGGAGTGAGGCGAACAATGACCTGACGCTCGTCTTCGGGCGAACGCTGCCGAACCAGCAAGCCCTGCTTCTCCAACCGTTTCACGAGCGGGGTCAGAGTGCCGTAGTCCAGAAACAAACGCTCTTTCAGACCGGACACCCGGATACCATCCGTCTCCCACAGAACCAGCATGACGAGGTACTGGGGATAGGTAAGCCCAAGTTCCGACAACAGCGGCTTGTACAGCTTGGTCATGGCCAGCGACGCCGAATACAAGGCAAAGCACATTTGCCGATCCAGTGTCAGCAGGTCATCTCCTGGAGCCGACTGATTGAAAGGTTGATGCTCTGGCATTTAACTCGCTCACGATTAAATTGTGCACGATTTAAATTAACGGAACCCGAGTAAGGATGCAACCCCTGCCTGCTTTACCAGGCAGGGGAGCAACTTGTGATCAACCCGCCAGCGCGGCTCGCACTTTCTTGCTCAGATGCCCCATCTCAACACGACCAAGCACCTGGGGCTTCAGTTCGTTCATCACTTTCCCCATATCCTGCATGCCCTGTGCATCCGTTGAGCTGATCGCCATTCGAATCAACCCATCCAGATCGTCCTCGTTCAGGGCCGCAGGCATGAACTCTTCAATGATCACCATTTCGGCGCGCTCTTTATCGCCCAGTTCCTCGCGGCCAGCCTCGTCGTACTGACTGGCGGCGTCGCGGCGCTGTTTGAGCATCTTGTCCAGCACCTTGAGAACATCCTCGTCATTGAGCTCGCGGCGTTCATCGATCTCAATCTGCTTCACGGCAGACTGGGCCATACGCAACGTAACCAGGCGGGTTTTGTCCTTGTTCCGCATTGCTTCTTTTACCGCGCTGTTCAGTTGTTCCTTAAGGGTTGGTGCCGTCATTGCTGATCTCCTGTTGTTTGGCTTTGTTCTGGTTTATGGGGACGAATCGGGAATAATGCAAAGGGTGGGAATTCCATGATTCATGCTGCACTGTAGAATGCAGACACACGAGGAAAGAAAAAGGCCCCAGGAACAATGATTGATTTCCGCAGCGATACTGTGACCCGCCCTACCCCCGAGATGCGCGAAGCCATGGCCAGCGCCGAGGTGGGAGACGATGTCTATGGCGACGACCCTACGGTCAACAGCCTGCAGGCCTACGCCGCCCAGCGGCTCGGCTTCGAAGCGGCCCTTTTTACTGCCACAGGCACCCAGGCCAACCTGCTAGCCATCATGAGCCACTGTGGCCGGGGCGACGAGTACCTCTGCGGCCAATCTGCCCATAATTACCGCTATGAAGGCGGAGGCGCCGCCGTTCTGGGCAGCGTGCAACCCCAGCCCATCGAAAACGAGCCAGACGGCAGCATTGATCTCGATAAAGCCAAAGCCGCCATCAAGGCTGACGATTTCCATTTTGCCATCACTCGCCTGCTCTCCCTGGAAAACACCATTGGCGGGAAAGTACTTTCTCTGGACTACCAACGGCAGGCCCGGACATTCTGCAACGACCACGGCCTGCTCCTGCACCTGGATGGGGCCCGGGTTTTCAATGCCGCAGTGCGATCAAATTGCGATGTAACAGAGATCACCAGGTTCTACGACTCCGTGAGCGTATGCCTGTCAAAAGGTCTGGGCGCGCCGGTTGGTTCGCTTTTGCTTGGTTCGGAAGCCTTTATCGAACGGGCAACCCGGCTGCGCAAAATGGTGGGTGGCGGTATGCGCCAGGCCGGCATACTGGCCGCCGCGGGACGCATTGCCCTGGAAAAGGGGCCGCTTCGGCTGTCTGAGGACCATGAAAATGCCGAACACCTGAGTACTGGCCTGGCGAAAATCCCGGAACTGGAGATCAACCCGAACAGCACCCAGACCAACATCGTCTACGCCCGATGCCGGGCCGGGAAATCCTCGCAACTGAAAGATTTCCTGGCGGAGCAAGGAATCCTGATCACCGCCGGCGACCCCATACGCTTTGTTACCCATCAGGACGTCAGCCGACAGGATGTAGACACCCTGCTGAGCGCCATCCGGCAATTCTATCCTTCTTGATCAAACCCCTCCCAAAAACAACAGGGCCCCTCCATGAGGGGCCCTGTTGTTTCCAGTTAAAATTCAGCCGACGATCACATCTTGCCTTCAGCGATGAGCAAACGCCGCTCGTGATGGAGGCCTTTGAACAAGCTGTAGGTCATCACCAACAGCACCAGCGTAAACGGCAGCCCGACACTCAGGGCGCCAGCTTGCAGTGCGTTGAGGGCTTGTTCACCGCCAACGAACAGGAGCACGCCGGCAATGGTCCCTTCGGTGACCGCCCAGAAGATGCGCTGAGCTTTCGGGGCATCGGTCTTGCCGCCAGAGGTGATGCTGTCAATCACCAGGGAACCGGAATCTGAGGATGTGACGAAGAACGTCAACACCAGAGTGATCCCGATGAAGGAGGTGATTCCAGACAGTGAGATGTTTTCCAGCATCTGGAACATGGCCAACGACACTTCGGTAAGACCATCGGAACCCAACACGCCAATATCGTTCTGCACCTGGTTAAGCGCGCCGCCGCCAAAGGCGCTCATCCAGAAGAGCGTAATGATCGTCGGGATAATCAGGACCGCGGTTACGAACTCACGTACCGTACGGCCATGTGACACACGCGCGATGAACATGCCGACGAACGGTGACCAGGAAATCCACCAGGCCCAGTAGAAGACTGTCCAACCATGGAACCAGGTGGTGTCTTCCTCGCGGCCAAAGGGATTACTGAGCGAGAACATATTGGACGCATAGGAGACCGAGGTATCCCATAGCCACTGAAAAACGGCAAGCGTGGGGCCCGCAAAGATCACAAAGAGCAGCAGCAACCCTGCCATCACCATATTGGCATTACTCAAAACCCGAACACCGCCATGGATACCACGAATTACGGAAAAGGTGGCGACAGCAGTAACACCGGCAATCACGCCAACCTGAACGTTAAGCCCGCCCTCAATATCGAACAGGTACGATATGCCCGATGCAGCTTGCTGCGCGCCAAAGCCGAGCGAAGTCGCAAGACCAAAGATTGTCGCCAGCACAGACACGGTATCAATCACGTTACCAGGCCAGCCCCAAACCTTGTCCCCGAGAATTGGGAAGAAAGCGGAGCGGATGGTTAACGGCAGGCCTTTATTGAAGGCAAAGAATGACAATGAAAGCCCGACAATCGCGTAGATCGCCCAGGGATGCAGACCCCAGTGGTACATGGTAGCGCCCATTGCCAACCGCGCGCCTTCTGCGGTATTCGGTTCAACTCCCAGAGGCGTTCCGTACCAGTCGGTGTAGTAAGCCACAGGCTCTGCAACTGACCAGAACATCAGCCCTGTCCCCATGCCGGCCGCGAACAGCATGGCAAACCAGGACAGCAGGGAGAATTCAGGCTTGGCATTGGTACCGCCAATCCGAATTTTGCCAACGGGCATGAAAATCAGTGCCAGACAGAAGAGCACAAACAGGTTTGCACTGAGGAGAAAGCCCCAGTCAAAGATCGCAATCGCACCATTCTTGGCGCTATCGAGCAGTTCCTTTGCACCTGAAGGGAAAATGAGTGTTCCGACAACAAAAGCAACGATCAGGATTGCGGTTAACGGAAACACGATATTGTGGATATCGAATCCGAACTTCTCGATATTATCCTGACCCGCCACGTAGTCGGTCTGATAATCATCTTTGATGACGTCACCCAATGTGAGGACTCCTATGACTGCATAACCCGGCAGTCGGTTGAAAAGTGTACCTCTCAAGTGCTACGCCAATAGTTTGAACTCTAAGAATCGAAATTTCCAACACGCCATCAAAATCGACAATTGCAGGATATGAAACGAACCTTTGGCATTTTTTGAGCCTCCATTTCAGGGAGCAGCTCTGTAACTCTGGTAAACTTTGCCGACACTGTGCCCCGACAACGCTCGAAGGTTCCTGCTCATGAAACTCAACCCCTTTAACACCCGCATCGGTCTGGCTCTCGGAGGCGGCGCTGCCAAGGGCATTGCGCACATTGGCGTGCTGAAAGCGTTTGAAGAGGAGCAAATCAAGATCCATTGCATTTCGGGCACGAGCGCCGGCGCGCTTATCGCAAGCTATCACGCCTTCGGCCGCCCGGCAGAATCCATCCTCAGCATTTGCTCAACGCTGAATCTCTCGAAAATCATCAACTTCACCTTTGAGCGCGGTGGGCTGTTCAGCACCAACGCCATCCGGGAAATGATTCACCGCGATCTGGGCGATGTCCGGATCGAGGATGCCGAGATTCCGCTGGCTATCTGCGCCACGGATATCGAAACCGGCGAACAACTGATCTTCCGGAAAGGCAATCTGGCGGATGTCGTTTGCGCATCCATGGCAGTACCCGGCCTGTTTGTCCCGGTAGAAATCGATGGGAGAACACTCGTGGACGGTGGGCTGGTGGAAAACGTCCCCATTTCACCATTGGCCAAAATGGGTGCCGGTATTACGGTGGCGGTTGATCTCAGCCATGTCAGCCGATACCCCAAGCCGGACAACACCTTCGATGTCATCACCAATGCCATCAATATTGGTATCGACTTCAACACCCGCAAACAGCTGAAGAACGCCGACATAGCGGTACCTCTGGATCTGAGCGACTACAGCCTCACCAATAACGCCGACCGCGTGGACGAGCTGTATCAGGAAGGCTACCACCCTATGAAGAAAAAGATCCGCCGGGTGCTCTGGTACAAGCGAATGCACGTTGCGATCAGTCTTTTGAGAACAACGCGGACACTGATGCCTTTCAAAGTGCCCGAAATCCTCAAGGAACTGAAGCGCCACGGCTTTGCGATGCGCAATCGACATTAGCGAGTCAATCATCGACAGCGGTGAACCAAAACGCACTTTGCAGACTACTCTTCAGACCCGATCATTTTTAAATGCGAACGGAGCTTGTGCATGATTACAGTTCATCACCTGAACAATTCCCGGTC